>JANONH010000481.1:0-1695 GCA_031420735.1 Methylibium sp. | reverse complement strand
CTGCCGCAACTGCGAAACCACCTGCCCCAGCGGCGTCGAGTACGGCCACCTGGTGGATATCGGGCGCAGGATCGTCGAGGACCGTGTCGAGCGCCCGGCCGGCGAGAGGGCGCTGCGCTGGCTGCTCAAGGAAGGCCTGACCTCGCCGTTGTTCGGCCCCGCCATGAAGCTCGGACAGCTGGTGCGGCCGCTGTTGCCGCAGGGCCTGAAGCACAAGGTGCCGCCGCCTGCCGGCGCGCGCGCCCACGAGTGGCCGACGCGCGAGCACCCGCGCAAGGTGTTGATGCTGCTGGGCTGCGTGCAGCCGGCGATGATGCCCAACATCAACAGCGCCACGGCGCGCGTGCTCGACGCCGCCGGCATCCAGACCCTGGTGGCCGACGGCGCCGGCTGCTGCGGAGCGATCCGCTCGCACCTCAACGACCACGCCGGCGGCCTGGCCGACATGCGCCGCAACATCGACGCCTGGTGGCCGCTGGTCGAGGGCCTCACGTCGGAGGGCCCGGTCGAGGCCATCGTGATGAACGCCAGCGGCTGTGGCGTCACGGTCAAGGATTACGGCCACGCCCTGGCCCGCGACCCCGACTACGCCGAGAAGGCGCGCCGCATCAGCGCCCTGACGCGTGACCTGAGCGAACTGTTGCCCGACCTCGTTGAACCGCTGCAGGCGCGTCTGGCCCGCCCTTCGCCTGGCAACGGCAACGGGTCATCGGCAGCGCGCAAGGTGACGCGCCTGGCCTACCACCCGCCGTGCACGCTGCAGCACGGCCAGCAGCTGCGCGGCGGGGTCGAACAGCACCTGGGCGCGCTGGGCTTCGAGGTCAGCGTGGCCGGCAGCGAGAGCCACCTGTGCTGCGGCTCGGCCGGCACCTACAGCGTGCTGCAGCCCGAACTGGCCACGCAGCTGCGCGACCGCAAGCTCGGCCACCTGGCGCCACTGGAAGCGCAGGTGATCGTCAGCGCCAACATCGGCTGCATCCAGCACCTGCAGACCGGCACCACGACGCCGGTGAAACACTGGGTCGAGGTGCTCGACGAGGCGCTGGGCTGAAGGCAGGGCGCGCCGCAGGCGCGGCCCGTCGTACAAGGCCAGCATCCGCCACCGCTGCTGCAGCGTCCTGCGGCTCGCGCCCCAGCACCGCAGCGGTTCAGCCGGCGTGCCCCTCGGCCGCCAGCGGCTCGGGGCGCACGCGCAACGCCCACATCACGCCGGCCACCAGCAAGGCCACACCCACCAGCGTCAGCGCCGGCGGTGCCTGGCCGCGCAGCATGAAGGCGTAGCTCAACGCGGCCAGCGTCTCGAACACGATCAGCTGCCCGGCCAGCGAGGTCGGCAGGCGCTGGCTGGCCTCGTTCCAGCACAGCGTGCCCAGCCACGACGCGAACAAGCCGATGGCGAACATCAGCCCCAGAAAGCGCAGCGGTGTCGGCCCGAAGGGCATCGCGAAAGCCGCGCCGGACAGTGTGCTCCAGGCCCAGAAACCAGCCCCGCCCAGCAGCGCCAGTGGCAGCGTGGCCACGCCTTGCGCCGTGGCCCAGGCGCGGGGCGAGCGGTCGGCGTGGGCGCGCAGCCAGTCGGCGTTGCGCAGCGGGTACCAGGTCCAGCAAGCCACCGCCAGCAGGGCCAGCGCCGCGCCGCTGGCGTAGCGCCCCAGGTCGGCCTGCGGGTCGGCGCGCATCGCGATCCACTCGACC
>JANONH010000480.1:0-2450 GCA_031420735.1 Methylibium sp. | reverse complement strand
CGAACTCGGCGAGGTGTTCATGCTCGCGCCGCACGCCGATGGCGAACTGCTCCTTGAAGGCGACCTGGCCAAGGCCGACCGCATCGGCTGGCAACTCGCCGGCGGGCGCATCCGCGTCGAAGGCGACGCAGGCGACTACCTCGGCGCGGGCATGTCGGGCGGCGAGGTCGTCGCCAGCGGCCACGCCGGCGTGCTGGCGGCCTGCGAAATGTCGGGCGGGCGGCTCGAGATCGCCGGCAACGCGGGCGACTTCGCGGCCAGCGCCCTGCCCGGCAGCATGGACGGCATGCGCGGCGGAACACTGCTGGTGCGCGGCTCAGTGGGTGCGCGCTTTGCCGACCGCATGCGGCGCGGCAGCGCGCTGGTGTTCGGCAATGCCGGCGACTTCGTGGCCTCGCGCATGGTCGCCGGTACGGTGGCCGTGGCCGGGCGGGTGGGCGCGCACGCCGGCCTGGGCATGCGCCGCGGCACGCTCGTCCTGCTTCAGGCGCCCCCTGCGCCGCTGCCGACCTTTGCTGCGACCGCTTATGACTTCGGCGTCATCTGGGGCCTGCTCGCGCGCGACATCGCTCGGGTCGGCGGCCCGTTTGCCGGTTTGCCCACGGCGCGCCCGCAGCGCCTGGTCGGCGACCTCTCGGCCGAAGGCAAGGGCGAGTTGCTGCTACTCGCCGCGTAGCACGGCCCCTGCTCGCAGGCCCCCGAACGATTCGCGCTTGCTGCAACTGGACTCCGCTTGCCTCTTCCTCCCCTGTCGTCCCTCTCTGTCCCTCTCTTCATCTCACACCAAGGCCGCTCGCCATGACCCAGCCCTACACCTTCCACGCCGGTGAAGCCACCGTACTCGCCGCCGACGGCCAGTTCACCGACGCCATGCCCGAAATCCTCATCGGCCGCACCGATGGCCCGGTCGGTGCGGCCTTTGCCAACCTCATGGCGCAGAGCAAGGGCCACACCGCCATGTTCGCCATCCGCGCCTGCAACCAGCTCGTGCGCCCGGCCACCATGGTGGTGCCCAAGGTCACGCTCAAGGACAGCGCCAACATCGACCTGTTCGGCGGCGTGGTGCAGTCCGCCACCGCCGACGCCGTGGTCGACTGCCTCATCGACGGCACCATCCCCAAGGACATGGCCAACGAGCTGTGCATCATCAGCCTCGTCTGGATCGACCCGCGCTGCGCCAGGCACGCCGAGCTCGACAAAAAAGACATGTACCGCACCAACTACGAAGCCACCAAACTCGCCATCCAGCGTGCGCTGGCCAACGAGCCGAGCGTCGACGAGCTCATCGCCAACCGCCGCAAGATCAAGCACGACATGGACGACTGGAGCTAAAGGGCTTGCACCAAGCCGTCATGCCCGCTCGCGTCGGCGCCCCGCTCACACCCGCCGGATCGATGCACAGCCTCTGATCGGGCCTCTGCGCTGTTCGGGCGGGCGCAATAAAGCCGACACTTGCGCTCGATGACCACTGGCACTGGCGCCCCAAGCGCGCCCACCGCACCCACTGCAGCATTCGCGCTCCTCGACGACCGGCTCGCCAGCGTGCGGGCGCCGACGAGCCGCCTCTACACCGACTTCGCGCACGAGCGGCGCTGCATCGACCCGCGCGCGCTCGATGCCGTGTGGGCCGAGGTCCAAGCCGACCAGCACCTTGGCCTGCACGCCGTGCTGCTGGCCGACTACGAATGGGGCACACGGCTGCTCCACGCCGGCGAGCGCAGCGGCAGCCACGCCGCGGCCCTGCGCGTGCTGCTGTTTCGCGAGCTGCGCCATCTGTCGCACGACCAGACCAGCGCCTGGCTCGCCGCCGAAGACGGCCAGGCCGAGCCCGGCGTGGCCGGCACCCTGGACGTCGCAGCGAGCGTCGAGCGCAGCGCCTTCCATGCGGCCATCGCGCGCATCCACGAGGCCATCCGCGCCGGCGAGACCTACCAGGTCAACTACACCTACCGGCTCGACTTCGCCACGCATGGCACGCCGCTCGCGCTCTACCGGCGCCTGCGCATGCGCCAGCCGGTGCCCTACGGCGCCTTCATCGCGCTGCCACCCGACGCCAGCGATGCGAGCGCTGCGACGCACGTGCTTTCGTGTTCGCCCGAGCTCTTCGTGCGCCACCAACATGGCCGCTTGACCGCCAAGCCCATGAAAGGCACCGCGCCGCGACGCGCCGTGATGGAAGGCGACAGCGAAACCGCGCGCCTCTTGAGTCTGGACGCCAAGAACCGCGCCGAGAACCTGATGATCGTGGACCTGCTGCGCAACGACCTCGGGCGCATCGCCAAGACCGGCAGCGTGCGCGTGCCCGACCTGTTCGACATCGAGTCGCACGCCACCGTGTTCCAGATGACCTCCACGGTCGAGGCCGAGCTGCTGCCGCACGTCGGCCTGCCCGAATTGCTGCGCGCCACCTTTCCCTGCGGCTCGATCACCGGCGCGCCCAAGCACCACAC
>JANONH010000479.1:0-1809 GCA_031420735.1 Methylibium sp. | reverse complement strand
CGTGCCGGGTGCGCCGCTCGAGATCCGCTGGTCGCTCGCGGGCGGCGACGACTGGGCCATCACGGCCACGGCGCTGACCTCCAAGCTGTGGCTGGTCAAGCCCGCGGCCGGCGGCGGCGGCGCATGGCAGGCCAAGGAGGTCGCAACCATCGGCGACCCGGCCAAGATCCCGCTGCCGGTGGACATCTCCATCGCCGCCGACGGCAAGAGCCTGTGGGTCAACACCTTCATGGACGGCATGACGCGACGCTTCGACCTCAGCAACCCCGAGCAACCCAAGGAGGTCTACAGCAAGCAAACCGGCAAGCAGGTCAACATGGTCTCGCAAAGCTGGGACGGCAAGCGCGTCTACATCACCTCGAGCCTGCTCGAGCAGTGGGACAAGGGCGGCGCCGACAACGAGCAGTTCCTGCGCGCCTTCGCCTGGGACGGCAAGGAGCTCAAGCCGGCCTTCGAGGTCGATTTTGCGAAACAGAAGCTCGGCCGCGCCCACCACATGAAGTTCAGCGCCAAGGCCAACAGCCAGGCCGCGCTCAGCCCCTGGGTCCCGGCCGACATGCCGCAGGCCGGGACCGACACGGCCGCGGCCACGCTCGCCGGAGCGCGCTGATGCCACGTAGGCGGTCCTCGCCTCTGGCCTGGCGGGCCCGCTTGCGGGCGCTCTGCGTAGCCGCGGCACCGGCCGTGCTGGCACTTGGGCCGCTGGCGCTCGGGCCGCTGGCGGCGCAGGCCGCCGCCGACCCGCTGCAGCCGCAGGCGCCGCGCATGGACTTCACGCCGCCGGCGCCGGGCAGCTATGTGCTGCACCGCATCCAGCCGGCGGCCAACGCCGATCTGCTGGACAGCCGCTCGCGCGCAGTGCGCCTGTCCGACGCAACGCACGGCAAGATCACGCTGCTGAGCTTTTTCTACACCTACTGCGCCGACGCTCTGGGCTGCCCGTTCGCCTACAAGACCCTCGTCGGCCTGCGCGAGGCCCTGCTGGCCGAACCGGCGCTGGCACGGCGCGTGCGTTTCGTAAACATCAGCTTCGACCCGCTGCACGACACGCCCGCGGCGCTGGCCCTCTACGGCGGCGACCTGGCGCGCGACGCGCGCTTCGAATGGCGCTTTCTGACCGCGCGCTCGGTGCACAGCCTGCTGCCGCTGCTCGATGATTTCGGGCAGGACGTGGCCGTCATCACCGACGAGCACGGGCAGCCCACCCGCACCCGAAACCACGCCCTGAAGCTGTTCCTCATCGATGCCCGCGCCGATGTGCGCGAGATCTACACGCTCGATTTCGTGCAGCCGGCAGTCATGCTCAACGACATCCGCACGCTGGCGCTCGAGCGCTGAAGCGGGGCAACGCAGGTCTGGACGCCTTGCCCGCGGGCCGAAAGCGCCGCCGCCTGCGGGCCGCGCACCGCCCGCCGCCAGGAAGAGCCGACCGGCCGTGGCGCGGGCGACGAAATGCGTCGCTCGCGTAACCGGGCCGCTGTGATGTGCGTCACGGCATCGCGCCGCAGTGACCCCTTGCCGCGGGTTCACCCGCGGTCGTGCGGGCTGGCATGCAAGCTGCAATGTCGTCCTCATACCAAGAGGGGGAAGTACCGCATGTCAGCCACCGATCAAGACCGCGCCAAGCCTTCGTGCACTGCCGCGTTGGCGAGTTTTTCGTCGGTCTTGCGTCTGGCTGCATGCGGGCAGCGGGCCGGCGCAAGCGCGCCGCGCTGGCTGGACGGACTCGGCCGGGCACTGCGCTCGGCCGGGCCGTCCCGCGGCGCGAGGCCGCTCCACGCGGTGCTCGCCGGTGGCGATTGCGCACCG
>JANONH010000478.1:0-3531 GCA_031420735.1 Methylibium sp. | reverse complement strand
GACAAGGTCTGCCGCACCTGGTGCAACGCGAGCGGTGCTGCCGTCGTCTCGGTGGGCTACCGCAAGGCGCCGGAGCACAAGTTCCCGGTCCCGCTCGAAGACTGCTACGCCGCCACTTGCTGGGCGGTCGAAAACGCCAAGCGCCTCTCCCTCGACGCCAAGCGCGTGGCGGTCTGCGGCGACAGCGCCGGCGGCAACATCGCCACCGTGGTGGCGATGTTGGCGCGCGACCGTGGCGGCCCCAAGCTCTGCTACCAGATGCTGGTCTACCCGGTCACCGACGCCGGTGGCGACTACCCCTCGCGCATCGAAAACGGCGAAGGCTATATGCTCACCACCGCCGCAATGAACTGGTTCCTCGGCCACTACTTCAACAAGCCGGGCGAAGCGGCCGAGCCCTACGCTTCGCCGATCCGCGGCAAGCTCGCCGGGCTGCCGCCGGCCACTGTGATCACCGCCGGCTTCGACCCGCTGCGCGATGAAGGCGACGCCTACGCAGCCGCGCTCGAGCGGGCCGGCGTGCCGGTGCAGCACATGAAGAACCCGACCATGGTGCACGGCTTCTTCTGGCTCATGGGCGTGATCGACCACGGCCGCGGGGTGATTGAGCAGGCCGGCAAGCAACTCAAGAGCGCATTCGCCAAGGCCGCTTGAGTTCTGGCCCAACCGGCTCGCGCGGGCATCGCCCGGCGGGCCGGTTGGGCCGCTTCCAACGGCAGAATTCCGATGGAGGGCAAGCGCAATGAAGATTCATGACCTGGTGATCCTCGGCACCGGCTTTGGCGGCATCGGCATGGCGCTGCGCCTGCTGGCCCAAGGCCACACCAACTTCCTCGTGCTCGAAAAAGCCGCCGGCGTGGGCGGCACCTGGCGCGACAACATCTACCCCGGTGCGGCCTGCGACGTCCCCTCTCACCTCTACTGGTTCTCCTTCACCGAGCAGCCCGAGTGGAGCAAGTCTTACAGCGACCAGCCCGAGATCCTGCACAACTTCGAGCGGCTGGTCGACAAGAGCGGCCTTGCGCCGCACCTCCGTTTCAACACCGAGGTGGTCCAGGCGCAGTGGGACGAGCACCAGCTGCATTGGCGCATCCGCACGGCTTCAAACGAGACGCTGCTGGCGCGCCATTTTGTCGCCGCCTGGGGCCAGCTCAACCGTCCGAGCTTTGCCGGCATCGAAGGGCGCACCGAGTTCGAGGGCGCGCTGTTTCACTCGGCCAGTTGGCAGCACGACGTGGCGCTCGAAGGCAAGCGCGTGGCCTGCATCGGCAACGGCCCGAGCGCGGTGCAGTTCATCCCCGAGCTCGCCAGGAAGGCCGCGCAACTCTCCGTGTTCCAGCGCTCACCGAATTACCTGGTGCCGCGGCTGGACCGCCCCTACACGCAAGACGAACAGCGCATCTTCCGCGCCCTGCCCGCCAAGCGCGACGCCAGTCGCCAGGCCGTCTACGATGAACACGAAGCTTGGTACCCCGCCTTCATCCGCGGCTCGGCCGCCGCAGCCGAATTTACCGCCGTGGCGCGTGCGCAGCTCGAGTCGCAGGTCGCCGACCCGGTGCTGCGCGAGAAGCTTTGGCCCAACTACGACATTGGCTGCAAGCGCATCGTCATTTGCGACGACTACTACCCCGCGCTCACGCGGCCCAATGTCGCGCTCGAAACCGAAGGCATCGAAGCGATCGAAGCCAAGGGCATCCGCACCCGGGACGGCCGCCTGCACGAGTTCGACGTCATCGTGTTTGGCACCGGCTTCGAGACCCGCTCCCTGCTCGGCGTGGCCGACATCCTTGGGCGCGGCGGCAAGTCGCTGCGTGAAACGTGGCAGCCGGTGCCCGAGGCCTACCTCGGCATCGCCGTGGCGGGCTTCCCCAACCTCCACTTGCTTTACGGTCCCAACACCAACCTCGGCCACAACTCCATTCTCCTCATGGTGGAGTGCCAAATCGAGTACGTGCTCAAGGCCTTGCGCACGGCGCGCGAGCACGGGGTGGGGGCGTTCGACGTCAAGCCCGCGGTCATGTCCGACTACAACCGCCAATTGCAAGAAGACCTGGGTGTCACCGCCTGGGCCGGCGACTGCGGCAGTTGGTACAAGCACGACGGGCGCATCAGTAACAACTACTCAAGCAGCGTCGAGCACTACAAGCAGCGCACCGCGGTGTTCGAGATTTCCAATTACGAGGCGATGCGCGAGGCGGAAATCGCCAGCGCCTGACAGGCGAGGCTTGTCAGTAACGCGGCGGGGGCGCGGGCGGCGGCGTGGCGCCGGCCGAAGGCTGCAGTTGGCCGCGTAGTTCGCCGCCAGGGTTGGCAGCAGTGTGCACATTCACGTACAGGCGGCCGGCCAACAGGTCGGCAAGCTGCGCTGGCGTCAGGCTGAACTCGCCCACGATGGGGTTCGCGGCCGACTGGAAGGGCAGCACCACGCCGGCGTTCTGCCCGGCGAGCGCGGGGCCGTGGATGTGCGCGGCGGTGGCCGGCCCGCTCAGGCCCGTGTAGCTCACCTTGTAGCGCAGCACGCTCGTGTCCTTGACGAGCGTGCCATCGAAGCTGCCGCTGGCGTCGGTGGTGACCGGCGGCACCTCGGCGGCGCCGGAGAGCCGGGCGGTGATGCCCGTGCCGGCAGCGGTGACCACGGTGGACCCGCTGGCCGGGGCGCTGGCGCCGCGCATGGGCATTGTTTCCCCACAGGCGGCCAGCATCAGGGCGACGAACGAGGCGCAAGCGGTGGCGGCAAGTGCGCCGGATCGGCGTGTGCATGGGGAGGGCATGGGTCGCTCCTGTGAAGTCGAGTCGGGTCAGAACGCAAGGGCGTGGCAGTGCCAAGTGCTCGGCAGCGGTGCCGATATCGGCGCATGCAGCGATGGTCGAAATACGCAACATGCGCCGGCGCTTTGCAGCCTAGCCTATGGTTTCACCCTGGCTGTGGCAATCCGCAAACCCGTTGCGGAAGTGGGAGAGGTGGCTCCGCTAAGCGGTGAACACGAGTTGCCGCCGCATTGGTCGTGCGTTGTGTCGCGAAGCGAAACCACACGTCCGCCGCCGTAGACAACGCTGCGCCGGAGTTCCATCCAAGCAGGGCTCCACCATGTTCGGTGTGCAGACAAGCAGGGCAACCTTGACCATCCGGATGGTTTGCCGGAGCGAAGTGACAGCCGCCTTCCGTCTGGAGGTGCTGGGGGCGAATCACGCCCGCGACGGTTTCGCCTGCGGCGTGGAGGCCCTGGATGTCTACTTCGCACGCCAGGCCACGCAGGACGTTCGTCGCCGCGCCAGCGCCTGCTGCGTAGCGGTGGAGGCCAAGACCGGCAAGCTTGCGGGGTACTACACGCTAGCAGCCGGGGGCGTGCCACTGACCGATCTGCCCGAGGCGCTCACCAAGCGCCTGCCGCGCTACCCATCGGTGCCCGTTGCCAGGGTCGGTCGTCTCGCGGTCGACAAGGCGTTCCACGGCAAGAAGCTCGGTGGCGCACTGCTCGCCGATGCGGCCATTCGGTCCATGCGGTCCGAAGTGGCCGTGTTTGCCCTGGT
>JANONH010000477.1:0-2587 GCA_031420735.1 Methylibium sp. | reverse complement strand
GCAGCTTGAGCTCGTGGCTCCGCCGCAGGAAAAAGTACAGCGCCAGCAGGCTCACGACGGTCAGCAGCGCCATGCCGATGCGCCGCCCCTGCAGCGTGACGTTGAGCGTTTCGCGGCGGGCGTCGTCTTCCGCGGCCAGAGTTGTCAGCAGTTCGGTGCCGAGCGCGCGGATGGCTTCCATCTGCTTCTTGTTGAGTGCGCTCAGCACGATGTCGGTGCTGGCGGCACCCTTGCCCTCGTCGTACAGGCGGATCGCCACCGCCAGTTCCGACAACTTGGTCTCGGTCAGCGCACGCATCCTGCCGAGCACCTCGCCGGCGCTCGCGTGTGTGGCGTAGTACGTGTCCAGGCGCTTGAACGACGCGTCGACTTCCATGAGCGCCTCTTCATAGGGCCCGAGGTACTCCTTGCGGTCGGTCAGCAGGTAGCCGCGCTGCCCGGCCTCGGCGGCCAGGACGCCCTGCTGAAGGTTCAGGATGTCACCGC
Source organism: Methylibium sp. (assembly GCA_031420735.1). Classification (GTDB taxonomy): domain Bacteria; phylum Pseudomonadota; class Gammaproteobacteria; order Burkholderiales; family Burkholderiaceae_C; genus Methylibium. The sequence continues at coordinate 2,101 of JANONH010000477.1, read as the reverse complement.
GGGCTTCGCCGAACGCAGCCAGATCGGTCAACGCCTGTGCCGAGCGCCAATACGCGCCTTCGCTGATGACCATCATCGCCACCGCCGCAGCGACGGCCAGCGGAAAAACGATCCGACTGCGTTTGACGACCGTGGCCAGATCCATGCTCAACCCCTAGCGCGAAACCGGCGAACAGGGTGCGCGGAGCACTGCTCCACAGCCCAGGCCGGATCGCCATTGTTGACGAGGTCGACCTGACGAACATCGGGTTGCAGCCGGTCGTTGCCGACGCACTCGGCGCAGGGCGCCCATCAGGCCAGCGCGAGCGGGTTGCTCTCAGGGCAGTCGCCGGCGGCCATTCGGCCGCAGTACTCGATCAGCGAATCGATTTCGTTGGACTTGTCGAACACCCGGTCCGCGCCCAGCGCCAGGCACTCGCGGCGCATGTAGGGCGTGGCGTAGTTGCTCAGTACCACCAGGCGGTAGCGCTTGGGCAGCGCTTGCGCCGCCCTGAGCACGCCCAGGCCGGAGCCGCCCTTGAGAAAGATGTCGACGATCACGAGGTCGACCGGGTGGCTGGGATCGGCGAGCCAGCGAACGGCCGTCGCTTCGTCCTCGGCGGCCCCCACGACCTGAGCCGGCACCAACTCTTCGAGCGTGGCGACCAGGCTCTCGCGGATCACGGGGCTGTCTTCGACGAGGTAGATATTGAGCAAATGAATGTGTAGCGTGATTGCGTCGCGGTCCGCAGCCCTGGGCTGCGGGCCAAGTGAACGCATCAATCGGGTGACGAGGCGATGCCGTGCATGCCAACGCCGTGCACGGACATGCGCATTCGAGGGTAGGCGCGGCATCGCGGCCAGGCTGCCGGTCAATGCCGCGACTTGTCGTAGGACACCGCCTACGTGCACCCGACCGCTCTGCGAGGGTCGCGGCGCCCGCGTAGGACTTCGACTACCGCACTGCGCGGCGCCGTCTGCTGTGCGTGCGCAGACGCCGGCCGCAAGCTCCGGCCGGCCAACGGACGCCGCATTCAGACCTCGGCGCCCGCTCAGGCAGGCAGTCCAGCGGCGCCAGTTTTGCGGTCGGCTTCGAGTTTCGTCATTCAACGGCATCAGGAGAAATCAAATGTTGGGAACCATTGCAGTCATCCTCATCGTGCTCTGGCTCCTGGGGCTGGTCAGCGCCTACACGATGGGCGGATTCATCCATGTCCTGCTGGTCATCGCGGTCGTCATGATCCTGCTTCGCGTGATTCAAGGTCGGCGTTTGTGACGACGCGTTCGCGCCGGGCGCGGCCGTCGTCTAGGAAACCTTTTCAACCGGAGTAAAGACAATGAATTCAATCAAGTTGGCGGCCATCGCGCTGATCGTGGCCGGTGTGCTGGGTTTGGCCTACGGGGGCTTCAGTTTCACGAAACAGACCCACGAGGCCAAGGTGGGTCCCCTCTCGCTGTCGGTCAAGGAGCAGCAGACGGTCAACATCCCGGTCTGGGTGGGAGTCGGCTCGATCCTGATCGGCGGCGCGTTGCTGCTTTTCGGTGCCAAGCGAAGCTAGACGCATCGGCGCAAGCCGGACCCATGATGAACGGTGACACAACAAGGTCGCCATGACCAGTGGTCGCGCGCTCAGCGGCTGCGGATCGCGCGGCACGCGTAGGACTTCAACTACAGCCAGAGGCGAAACCGTCCGCTGTGCACGGCGCGGCTGCCTGGCGACACTCGTCTTCATCCACTCCGGACCGTCTCGAAAAAGCTGCCATGAACAACCTCGCCCTGGCCATTGCAGTCGCCTGCGCACTCGCCGCGGTCGGCATGGCGGCCTGGACCCAGCACGCGGTGGCCGCGATGGACGCCGAATTGCGCGCCATGCTCGGTCACGCCTACGTCCCGTTCGACCACTGACCCGCACCGCTCACCCACTCACCCGCTCACCCACAAGGATTGCCATGAACCACACCCTCACGCTGAAGGCCACGCTCGCGTTCGCCGCTCTGCTGGCGCTGCCGCTGGCGCAGGCCGCGACGATGAGCAAGCCCGACTACCAGACCGCCAAGGCGCGCATCAGCGCCGACTACAAGGCCGACAAGGCGGCCTGCGCATCTTTCAGCGCCAACGCCA
>JANONH010000476.1:0-2799 GCA_031420735.1 Methylibium sp. | reverse complement strand
GTGATGAGCCCTGGGCAGTTGGGGCCGAGCAGCAGGGTGCGCTTGCCACCGGCGGCCTCGCGTGCCTTCATCTTGTTGCGCAACACCAGCATGTCCTTGACCGGAATGCCCTCGGTGATGCAGATGGCGAGGTCGAGGTCGGCCTCGACCGCCTCCCAAATGGCCGCTGCGGCGCCCGCCGGGGGCACGTAGATCACGCTGACCGTGGCACCGGTGGCGCGCGCGGCGTCTTTGACCGTCGCGTGGATCGGGATGCCTTCGAAGTCTTCGCCCGCTTTCTTGGGGTTGACACCGGCCACGAAACAGGCGCGCCCGTTGGCGTAGTCGCGGCACATGCGGGTGTGGAATTGGCCGGTCTTGCCGGTGATGCCCTGGGTGATGACCCGGGTGTTCCGGTCGATCAGGATGCTCATGGTGGTGTCCTCGTGGGCCTTGTCGATGCACGAACCGGTGTCTTCCCAAGCGGCCGCAGTGGACCGGCTCTGCCGGCCCGCCAGCGGCGCCCCCTTGAAGGGGGAGCGGCGAAGCCGCAGCGGGGGTGGCTTACTACAGTGCGGCCATCACTTTTTGTGCGGCTTCGGCCATGGTGTCGGCGCTGATGATCGGCAGGCCCGATTCGGCGAGCATCTGCTTGCCAAGACCTTCGTTGGTGCCCTTCATGCGCACCACCAAGGGCACGGTGAGACCCACCGCCTTGCTCGCCGTAATCACGCCGTCGGCGATGACGTCGCAGCGCATGATGCCGCCGAAGATATTGACCAGGATGGCCTTCACGTTCGGGTTCTTCAGCATGATCTTGAAGGCTTCGGTCACCTTCTCGGCGGTCGCGCCGCCACCGACATCGAGAAAATTCGCCGGCTCGCCGCCAAACAGCTTGATCGTGTCCATGGTCGCCATCGCCAGGCCAGCGCCGTTGACGAGGCAGCCGATGTTGCCTTCGAGCTGGATGTAGGCGAGGTCGAACTTGCTGGCCTCGATCTCGGCCGGGTCTTCCTCGTCGAGGTCGCGATAGGCCACCACGTCGGGGTGGCGGAAGAGGCCATTGGGGTCGAAGTTGAACTTCGCATCCAGTGCCTTAATGCCGCGCGGCTTGCCGTCTTTGCCGCCTTCGAGGATGAGCGGGTTGATCTCGACCAGGCTCGCGTCGGTGTCCATGTAGCAGCGGTAAAGCTTCCTGAACACGTCGCTGGCCTGCGCCCGCTGCGCTTCGGGCACGCCGATCCCGGCGCACAGCTCGGTGCATTGGGCGTCGGTGAGGCCGGCGGCCGGGTCGACGAACACCTTGACGATCTTCTCCGGCGTGGCGTGCGCGACCTCCTCGATGTCCATGCCGCCTTCGCTCGACGCCATGATCGCGACCTTTTGCGTGGCCCGGTCGGTCACCGCGGCGGCGTAATACTCTTTCTCGATCTGCGCGCCCTCTTCGATCAACAGGCGGCGCACTTTCTGCCCCGTTGGGCCGGTCTGGTGGGTCTTGAGCTGCATGCCGAGCACTTGGCCCGCAAACAAGCGGACCTCATCGAGCGACCTGGCGATCTTGACGCCGCCGCCCTTGCCGCGCCCGCCCGCGTGGATCTGGGCCTTGACGACCCACACCGGCCCGCCGAGCTTTTGCGCTGCCTCCACGGCCTCTTGCACGGTGAATGCCGGGTAGCCGCGTGGCACGGGAATGCCGAACTGGCGAAGGATCTCCTTGCCTTGGTACTCGTGGATCTTCATGCGTGATCTCTGCTGGAGGAACGAGGGGGGAGTGTGGACGCGCCGGCCGAGCGCAACAAGTACGACCGTGAGGCGGTGTGTGGTCGCGGGCGCCGTTGGCGCCGAAAGCCGCCGCGCCCTCAGCCGACTCTAGCATGGTGCGGCGCACCAATTCGTTGGCGCGCGGCTACCATCGACGGTCTGGGTTTTAACGCGTCCATGCACCATGAGCCACGCCAGCGCACGCATCTTCATCGACGGTGAAGCCGGGACCACCGGCCTGGGGATTCGCGAACGCCTGCAGGGCCTCGAGGGTGTGCGCTTGCTCAGCATCGATGCCGGGCGGCGCAAGGACCAGAGCGCCAAACGCGAGCTCATGGCCGAGGCCGACCTGGTGGTGCTGTGCCTGCACGACGAAGCAGCTTTCGAGTCCGTGGCGCTGGCCGCCACGCTGCCCGGTGGCGGCCCGCGCATCGTCGATGCGAGCACGGCGCATCGCGTTGCGCCCGGCTGGGACTACGGGTTCGCGGAACTGACGACGCAGCAGCCGACGCTCATCGCCGCGTCTCGCCGCGTCTCCAACCCCGGCTGCTACCCCACCGGCGCCATTGCGTTATTGCGCCCACTGGTCGATGCCGGGCTGTTGCCGCGCGATTACCCCTTGTCCGTGCATGCAGTGAGCGGCTACTCCGGCGGCGGACGCCCAATGATCGAAGCGCACGAAGCGGGGTCGGCGCCCGCGTTCGAGCTGTATGGGCTGGGCCTGGAGCACAAACACGTGGCCGAATTGCAGGCCTACAGCCTGCTCCAGCGCCGCCCGGTCTTCGTGCCGAGCGTCGGCAGCTTTCGTCAAGGCATGCTGGTTGAGGTGGCTTTGCACCTGGACTTGCTGACCGGCACGCCTTTACCGGGTGATTTGGAAGCAGCGCTGGCGGCGCACTATGCCTCGAGCCAATGGGTGACGGTCGTGCCCACCGAGCCGCACGACAAGCTGGGCGCTGAGGCGCTCAACGGCACCGACCGCCTGGAACTGCGCGTCTACGGCAATGCCGCACGCGGCCAAGCACTCCTGGTTGCGCGGCTCGACAACCTCGGCAAGGG
>JANONH010000475.1:0-2826 GCA_031420735.1 Methylibium sp. | reverse complement strand
GCCTTCGGCGGTGAAACTGGTGGCCACGATCAGCTCGCGCACCTCGCCATCGATCGCCCGCCCCAACAACTCGGCCAGGCCGATGTCGTGCACGCCGATGCCGTCGAGCGGCGAGAGCCGCCCCATCAGGACGAAGTAGAGGCCCCGGTAGCTGCCGCTGCGCTCGATGGCCGCTTGGTCGGCCGGCGTCTCCACCACACACAGGGTGCTGCGGTCGCGCGTGGGGTCTTGGCAGGTGGCGCAGACCTCGGCCTCGGTGAAGGTGTGGCAGCGCAGACAGTGGCGCACGCTCTCGACCGCCCCCTGCAGCGCGCGCGCCAGGTTGCGCGCGCCGTCGCGGTCGTGCTGCAGCAGGTGGTAGGCGATGCGCTGCGCCGATTTCACGCCCACGCCGGGCAGACGGCGCAGCGCCTCGGTCAGCACATCGAGCGAGGAAGCGGCCAAGCGCCGCTTCTAGAACGGAAACTTCATGCCGGGCGGCATGGGCATGCCGGCGGTGAGCTTGCCCATCTTTTCTTCGCTCACCTGCGCGGCGCGGCGCACCGCGTCGTTGAAGGCCGCGGCCACCAGGTCTTCGAGCATGTCCTTGTCTTCGGCCAGCAGGCTCGGGTCGATGGCAATGCGCTTGACGTCGTGCTTGCAGGTCATTTGCACCTTGACGAGGCCCGCGCCCGACTGCCCCTCGACCTCGAGCAGCGCCAGCTCGTCCTGCGCGCGCTTGAGGTTGTCTTGCATCGCCTGCGCCTGTTTCATGAGGCCGGCCAGTTGTCCTTTGATCATGTGCGACTCCGTTGTCTTCAAATCGGTTTGATGGATCCCGGCACGATGCGTGCCGTCTTCACTTGCGCCAGGGTCTGCACCACGAAGGGGTCGCTCTCGAACAGCGCCTCGGCCTCGCGCTGGCGCCGCTCGCGCACGGCGGCAGAGCGGCGTGCCGGCGTGTCGAGCGCTTTGCCAGCAGCCACATCAAGCGCCACCGCATGGCCGAGCAATTGCTCCAGTGCGGCCTGCAGGCGTTCGGTATGGGCCGGCTGGCGCAGGCTCTCGCGTTCCGCGACAAGGGCAAAGCTCACCTCGCCTTCGCCGACCGCGCTGCACTCGGACTGCATCGCGAGTTCACGCACCATCGCGGTCACGGCATTGGCTTCGACAAGGCGACGCACCACGGCCGTCCAGCGGTCGGCCGCAGCGAGTGTGGGGGCGGCAGGGTGCTCCTGAGGCAGCACGATGGCGCAATGCGATTCACGCGCCTGCAGGACCGGGCCCGACTCCGAAGCGCCGAGGTGCTCGACTGCGGCGGGGCGCGACGTGGCGGCTGTGGCGGCTGTGGCGGCTGTGGCGGGTGCAGCGGGTGCATCGGCGCGCGACGTGGCGGCGATTTCTGCCCGCACGTTCGCACCCGGCGCGGCGGCCGCGGGCGCGGGGCGTGACTCGGCAACGCCCTGCCACAAGGGTTCTCCGGGCGCTTCGTCGTCCCAGGGTGCAGGCTCGCGGGCCGCCACCGCAGAGCGGGCCGGCACGATCGACGCCATCACCGCCTGGGGTTTGCGCGACAGGGCCGCCGACGGCGCGGCTGCGCGCGTGCCGCCCGTGCCGGCTGCGGCCGCGCTGTCTTCACCCGCCGACCCGCCGGACGCGACGACCGCCGACCCGCCGGATGCCGCCCCCGGCGCCTCGGCGCGCACCGACGGCGTGGCTACGCGCGGTGCAGCACGCACCACACCGGCCGGGCGAAACGCCAGCATGCGCAGCAGCACCATCACGAGGCCGCTGTACTCGTCGGGCGCCAGCGGCAACTCGCCGCGCCCGTGCAGCGCAATGCTGTAGAGCAACTGCGTCTCGTCGTCGGGCAATACCGCCACGCGCTCGGCGACGGCCGGCGACTCGGGGTCGTCGGCGTCGAGCGTTTCGGGCACGACGCGCGCCACCGCGAGCTGCTGCAGCAGCGTGCACAGCTCCTCGAGCGCGCCTTCGGCAGACTGGCCTTCGGCACGCAACCGGTCCACGCTGGCCACCACGGCGGCGCCGTCGCCCGCGGCCAGGGCGTCGAACAGCGCATAGACATGCCCGCGCCCCACCGTGCCGAGCATTTGCGCCACACCCGCCTCGGCGATGGTGCCGGCGCCAAAGGCAATGGCCTGGTCGGCCAGCGACAGCGCGTCGCGCATCGAGCCGCGTGCGGCGCGCGCGAGCAGCCGCAAGGCCTGGGGTTCGCTGGCGATGCCCTCGGCGCCGAGCACCTTCTGCAGATGCGCCTGCAGCACCTCGGGCGCCATCGGCCGCAAGTTGAACTGCAGGCAGCGCGAGAGCACCGTCGGCAGCACCTTCTCCGGGTCGGTGGTGGCCAGCACGAACTTCAGGTACTCGGGCGGCTCCTCCAGCGTCTTGAGCAGCGCATTGAAGGAGTCCTTGGTGAGCTGGTGCACCTCGTCGATCATGAACACCTTGAAGCGGCCGACGGCCGGCTTGTAGGCGGCGCGCTCGAGCAGGTCGCGGATTTCGTCGATGCCGCGGTTGGAGGCGGCGTCCATTTCCACGTAATCGATGAAGCGGTCGGCATCGATTTCAGTGCAGGGGCCGCACACGCCGCATGGCCGCGGCGTGATGCCGCCGCCGCCGTCCGGGCCGATGCAGTTGAGGCTCTTGGCGAGGATGCGCGCGACCGTGGTCTTGCCCACGCCACGCGTGCCGGTAAAGAGGTAGGCGTGGTGCAGGCGCTGCGAAGCCAGGGCGTTGGTGAGAGCCTTCACCACGTGCTCCTGCCCGACCATCTGCTCGAAGTTCGGCGGGCGGTACTTGCGGGCCAGCACCAGGGTGTTGCTCATC
>JANONH010000474.1:0-2699 GCA_031420735.1 Methylibium sp. | reverse complement strand
TGTTCTTCGTGGTGCTGAACCTGCTGGTGGACATCGTGCAGACCCTGCTGGACCCGCGCATCGCGCGCAGCTGAGCGGGGCACAGCAAGTAGCGCCACGTGCTCCAAACCAGTCTGCCAGCCCCTGCGGGCATCGCACCTTTGCCAGCCGACCGCTCCCCCGGCTACTGGGAGACCGTGGGCCGACGCTTCTTGCGCGACAAGGTCGCGGTGGGCGCCGCTGGCGTGGTGCTGCTGATGCTGGTGGTCGTGGTGTGCGGGCCGCTGCTGGCGCCGTTCGATCCGTACGCCTCGTCCATGCTCAACCGCCTCAAGCCGATCGGCTTCGAGCGGCACCTGCTGGGCACCGACGAACTGGGTCGCGACATGCTGTCGCGGCTGCTGGTGGGCGCGCGCCTGTCACTGTTCATGGGCATCACACCGGTGGTGTGCGCCTTCATCGTCGGCTCGTTCATCGGCATCACGGCGGGCTACGCCGGCGGCTGGTTGAACAACGTGATCATGCGCACCGTCGATGTGTTCTACGCCTTCCCGTCGGTGCTGCTGGCCATTGCGCTGTCGGGTGCGCTGGGCGCGGGCATCGGCAACTCGCTGATCTCGCTGACCATCGTGTTCGTGCCGCCGCTGGCCCGGGTGGCCGAGAGCGTGACCACGCAGATCCGCCACCGCGACTTCGTCGACGCGGCGCGGGCGTCGGGCGCGAACGCCTTCACCATCGTGCGCGTGCATGTTCTGGGCATCGTGATGGGGCCGATCTTCGTCTATGCCACCAGTCTGATCGCGGTGTCCATGATCCTGGCGTCGGGCCTGTCGTTCCTGGGCCTGGGCGTCAAGCCGCCCGAGCCCGAGTGGGGCCTGATGCTCAACACGCTGCGCACCGCCATCTACACCCAGCCCTGGGTGGCGGCGCTGCCCGGCGCGATGATCTTCATCACCTCCATCACCTTCAACCTGCTGGCCGACGGCCTGCGTTCCGCGATGGAGCTCAAGCAGTGACGGCTGGCCCGAGCCCGGATGTCGGCGGCCCGGCCCAGCCCCTGCTGTCGGTGCGTGGTCTGGTCAAGCATTTCCCGTTGAAAAAAGACCTGCTGGGCCGCGGGGGCGGCGTGGTGCGGGCGGTCGATGGCATCGACTTCGATGTGCGCAAGGGCGAGACGCTCGGCGTGGTGGGCGAGTCGGGCTGCGGCAAATCGACCACCGCCCGCCTCCTGATGCAGCTGCTGCCGCACAACCAGGGCGAGATCGTGTTCGACGGCCGCAGCGTCGGCGGCGCGCAGCTGCCCCTGAAGCAGTTCCGGCGCGACGTGCAGATGGTGTTCCAGGACAGCTACGCCTCGCTCAACCCGCGCCTGACGATGCAGGACTCGATCGCGTTCGCGCCGCAGGTGCATGGCGTCTCCCGCCAGGATGCCGTGGCGCGTGCGCGCGACCTGCTGGCCCGCGTGGGCCTGGAGCCGCGCCGCTATGCGGAGCGTTATCCGCACGAGCTGTCGGGCGGCCAGCGTCAGCGTGTCAACATCGCCCGTGCACTCGCGCTGCAACCCCGGTTGGTGATCCTGGACGAGGCGGTGTCGGCGCTCGACAAGTCGGTCGAGGCGCAGGTCCTCAACCTGCTGCTGGACCTGAAGGACGAGTTCGGCCTGACCTATGTCTTCATCAGCCACGACCTGAGCGTGGTGCGCTACATGAGCGACCGCGTGCTGGTGATGTATCTGGGCCAGGTGGTCGAGATCGGTGCCAGCGAGACGCTGTTTCGCGAGCCGGCCCACCCCTACACCCGTGCGCTGCTGTCCTCCGTGCCGTCGATGGACCCGGACCACCGGACCGAGCAGCCGCCGCTGGCAGGCGACCCGCCCAACCCGATCAACCCGCCGTCCGGCTGCCGCTTTCACCCGCGCTGCGAGCACGCGCAGCCGGTGTGCGGACTGCGCGTTCCGATACTGGGCGAGGCTCCGGCCGGCCAGCGTGTGGCCTGCTGGATGCACGTGCCCGGCAGCGGCCACACCGCGGCGCCAGCCCTGCTGGAGGCTGCATGAGCCGCAGGGTCGTGCAGTGAGCGCGCTGCCAGACGAGCCGCCCTTCGTTGACGTGCAGGGGCTCCACGTGACCTTCACCGGCGGCCGCAAGCCGGTCGAAGCGGTCAACGGCGTCGACCTGCAGGTGCGCCGCGGCGAGGTGGTGGCGCTGATCGGTGAATCCGGCTCGGGCAAGAGCGTCACGCTGCGCAGCCTGCTGCGGCTGCATGCACCGCGCACCACGCGGATCGAAGGCCGCATCCGCGTCGGCGGCACCGACGTGCTGGCGCTCGATGCGCGCGCGCTGGCGGGCTTTCGTGGCAAGGTCGCCTCCATGATCTTCCAGGAGCCGCTGCTGGCGCTGGACCCGGTCTACACCCTGGGCGAGCAGATCGTCGAAACCATCCGGCGCCACGAGCCGGTGTCGCATCAGCAGGCGACTGCCCGCGCGCTGGAACTGTTCGAGCGCGTGCGCATTCCCAGCCCGCAACGGCGCCTGGGGGCCTACCCGCACGAGATGTCCGGCGGGATGCGCCAGCGCGCCATGATCGCGCTGGCGCTGGCCTGCCGCCCGCAGCTGCTGCTGGCAGACGAGCCCACCACCGCCCTCGATGCCACGGTGCAACTCCAGATTCTGCTGCTGCTGCGCGAACTGCAGCGCGAGCTGGGCCTGTCGGTGGTGTTC
>JANONH010000473.1:0-3227 GCA_031420735.1 Methylibium sp. | reverse complement strand
GTGGTGCAGGGTGTCGCCGAAGCTCGTCTCGAGCACCGTGAGGCGCTTGAAGCAGTGGCTTGCGGCGTAGTCGTCGGTCACGCCGATGCCGCCGTGCAACTGGATGCATTGCTGGCCGACGAAGCGCATCGACTGGCCGAGCTGCACCTTGGCCTGCGACAGCGCCCGGCGCCGCACGAGCGGCGCTTGGCCCAGCGAGAGCGTGGCGAGGTAGCTCATGGAGCGTGCGAGTTCGAGCTGCATCTTGATGTCGGCCACGCGGTGGCGCAGCGCCTGAAAGCTCGCGAGGCTCGCGCCGAACTGCCGGCGCGTGCGCAGGTAGTCGGTCGTCATGTCGAGCAGCCGCTCCATCAGGCCCACGCCCTCGGCGCAGGCCGCGCCAATGCCGATGTCGCGCGCCTGCAGCAGCGCTGCCAGGCCCTCGGTGGAGACCAGGGCCGCGGGCGCCGCGGTGAAGACAAGCTCGGCTGCCCGCGCGCCGTCTTGCGTGGGGTAGCCGCGCACGGCCACGCCCTCGGCGTGCCGCTCGACCAGGAACAGCGCGATGTCTGCCGCGCCAGCGGCGCCCGCGCCGCCATCGGTGCGGGCGGCAAGGAGCCAGGCGTCGGCCTCGTCGCCGGCGGCAACCACGCTCTTGGCGCCGTCGACCCGCCACAGCGCGCCTTGCCGGGTGGCGCGCATGGCCACGCGCTCGAGCCGGTAGCGGGCGGGCAACTCCTGGTGCGCCACCACGACCAGCGCCGAAGCGTCGGCGATTTTTGGCAGCCAGGCCGCCTGCAGTGTGGCGGGCGCCTGCGAGAGCAGGGCGGGTGCCAGCAACGCGGCCTGCGCGTAGGGCGCGTTCACGAGCCCGCGGCCGAGTTCTTCTTGCACCACCATCGCATCGACCGGCCCGAGCCCGAGGCCGCCGTGCTCAGGCGCCACCGCGAGCGCGGTCAGCCCGAGTGCGCCCAGTTCGGCCAGCACCGGGCGCGTCTTGCCGCCGGCCTTGGCCAGCGCGTGGCGGCGCGTGAACGGGAAGTCCTTGTCCACCCAGCGCCGTACGGCGTCGCGCAGCGACTGCTGATCGTCTGTGAAATCGAAGTTCATGGTGTGGCCCGTTGCTGCGCTGGCTTTCAGTCCAGCAGGGTTTGCGCCAAGATGTTGCGCTGCACTTCGTTGCTGCCGCCGTAGATGCTGGTCTTGCGCATGTTCAGGTAGGCGCTCGCCAGCGGCGCGGCGTAGGCGGCACCTACATGCTCGCCTTGCCAGCCGGCCTGCATGGCGTCGTGCAGGTCGGGCACGCTGGCGGGGCCGACGGCGAGCATCAACAGCTCGGCCAGGCGCTGCTGGATCTCCGAGCCACGGATCTTCAGCAAGCCGGCGATGTCGAGGCTCTGCCGCCCGCCCGATTGCCCCGGCGCACAGAGCACGCGCAACACCATCGCCTCGAGGGCCACGACGTCGACCTCGAGCAGGGCAAGCTGGTCCATGAAGCGGGCGTCGGCGTGGGCGCCGCCCCAGAGCCCTTCGGCGCGGGCGATGCGCTTGAGGCGTTCTAGTTCGCGCTTGGTGCGGCTCACGTCGGCAATGCTGGTGCGCTCGTGTGAAAGCAGGAACTTGGCGTAGCCCCAGCCTTTGTTCTCTTCGCCAATGAGCTGGTCGGCGGGCACCTCGACCTGGTCGAACCAGACCTCGTTGACTTCGGGCTCGCCGCCCAGGGTGGCGATGGGGCGCACGCTGACGCCGGGCGACTTCATGTCGATCAGCAGGAAGCTGATGCCCGCCTGCGGCTTGCCTTCGGAGCAGGTGCGCACCAGGCAGAAGATCCAGTCGCTGTGCTGGGCCAGGGTGGTCCAGGTTTTTTGGCCATTGACGAGGTAGTAGTCGCCGCGGCGCTCGGCGCGGCACTTGAGCGACGCCAGGTCGGAGCCGGCACCGGGCTCGCTGTAGCCCTGGCTCCACCACACCTCGCCGCTGGCGATGCCGGGCAGGAAACGTCGTTGCTGCTCCGGTGTGCCAAAGGCCATGATCACCGGCGCCACCATCACCGGCCCGAAGGGCACGATGCGCGGCGCACCGGCGAGGGCGCATTCTTCTTCGAACAGGTAGCGCTCGACCGCGCCCCAGCCCGGCCCGCCGAATTCTTTGGGCCAGCCCCAGCCAAACCAGCCCTGCTGGCCCAGGATGCGCGCCCAGCCCTGCAGGTCGTCGCGCGAGAGGCGCAGCGCGTGCTTGACCTTGTGGGCCAGGTCGGCGGGCAGATGGCCGGCGATCCAGGTGCGGACTTCGGCTCGAAAGGCCTGCTCGGCCTCGGTGAATTGCAGGTCCATTGCGGCTCCGGTCAATAACGCTTGGAGAGGGTCATGGTGTCGTTCTCGACCTTCATTTGAAAACGCCGTAGAAAGCTGTTGCCCAAGAGGATAAAGGGCATGGGCTGCGGCTGCACCACGGCTTCGATGTCGTACACGTCGACGTCGCCGATGCGCAGGGTGGCGAGCGAGACGCGGTGGCCCACGGTGTTGCCGTTGGCGGTGGCGAGGGTAACGCGCTGGCCGTTCTTCCAGGCCAGGCCGATGCGGTCGGCTTCGTCTTGGCCCATGGCCACCAGCGTGGCGCCGGTGTCGAGCAGCAGGGTGACGCCGCGGCCGTTGATCTGGCCGTTGGCCACGAAGTGCCCGCTCGCGTCGCTGCTAAGCGTGATCTCGCGGCCGCTGCCGGCGCTGGCCTTGCCGCCGAGGTGCACGACCGAGGCGCCCAGGCGCAAGGACTGGCGGCGCCCGTCGAACTCGACCACGGCCTCGTCGCCCGAGAGGCTTACCAGCTTGACGCCCTGTGCCGTGGCACCCACGGCCAGGGCGCGCGGCGAAGCTCCGTCGATGACAAGCAGCGCGACATGGCCCATGCTGCCGGTGAAGGCCACGCGCGCGGCGGGCACGGCGGTGCGCGCGGCGGGCGGGTCGGCGGCCCAGGCGGCGGCGCCCGGGCCGGCTAAAAAAGCGATGGAAAGCGCCGCGAGCCAGAGCGAGCGCATGCCGCTCTCAGTCGCGGAAGTTGTCGAACGACAGCGGCACGTCGGTCACGTCCGTGCGGATCGCCGCCATGGCGGCCTGCAGGTCGTCGCGCTTGGTGCCGGTGATGCGCACCGTGTCGCCCTGGATGGCGGCCTGGACCTTCAACTTGCTGGCCTTGACGAGCTGCTGAATCTTCTTGGCGGTCTCGGCGTCGATGCCGGCCTTGACCTTGAC
>JANONH010000472.1:0-6084 GCA_031420735.1 Methylibium sp. | reverse complement strand
CGGCGCACGGTGGTGCGGCTTCAGGTGGCCCGACCACGTCAACTACTTCACGCCGCGCACGCTTGCCGCGCTTGCCGCGCGCGCGGGTTTCGCCGTGCAGCGCATGAACTTCTTCGACCGGCACCCGCTGAGCGACAGCATGTACGCGGTGTTGCAGCCGCGCTAGTGGGCGGTGCGGCCGATGACCGCTTGCCCCCCGGGCGACTGCCGCCCTCGGCGCCGACGGCTTAAGCCGCGGCGTGCGCGAGCAGCGCCGTGCGCAAGGCCTTGAGTTCACGCACGAGGGCTTGGCGCTCCTTGGGCGTGCAAGCGGTGGCGCAGGCCACCTGTTCGTGCACGGCATCGGCGCGCGTGCGCAGCTCGGCGCCCTGGCGGGTGAGCGTGATGAGCACCAGGCGCTCGTCGGCCGCGCTGCGCGTGCGCTCGATGAGGCCCTGCGCCTGCATGCGCTTGAGCAGCGGCGTGAGGGTGCCGGAGTCGAGCGCCACGCGCTCGCCGAGCTCGCCGATGGCCAGGCCGTCGTACTGCCAAAGTACCAGCAGCACCAGGTACTGCGGGTAGGTCAGGCCCAGGGCGTCGAGCAGGGGGCGGTAGACGCGCGTCATGGCCAGCGATGTGGAGTAAAGCGCGAAGCACAACTGGTTTTCGAGCAGCAAGGCGTCGAAGTCGCTTGCGGCGGCGTTGGCGGCCGAACGGCGCACGGCAAAGGTGGGTGTCTTCATGTGCGCAACTATATCGCTTGCAATCTACCGGGTAAACAATCAGTCGGTCGAGCAGCAGGCGTGCGCTCTTCCCGCTCGTCGCGGCGGTCGAACCATCATGCGGTCCAGCGCGCTGCCGAGCGCGGGCGCCACCGATAATCGAGTGATGAATCCTCGCCTGGCGCGCTTGGCGCCCTACCCCTTCGAGCGCCTGCGCGAGCTCACGCGCGACGTGCGGCCGCCGGCCGCGCTGCGCCCCATTGGCCTGGGCATCGGCGAGCCCCGTCACCCCACGCCGCAGTTCATCCGCGACGCGCTCGCGGGCGCGCTCGAGGGCCTCTCGCGCTACCCGGCCACCGCCGGCGAGCCGGCGCTGCGGCAGGCCTGCGCCGCCTGGGTGCGGCGCCGCTACGGCGTGGCGCTCGATTGGGCAACCCAAGTGCTGCCGGTCAATGGCTCGCGCGAGGCCTTGTTCGCGCTGGCGCAGACGGTGGTCGACTCGAGCCGGCCCGGCGCGACGGTGGTCTGCCCCAACCCGTTTTATCAAATCTACGAAGGCGCGGCCCTGCTTGCCGGCGCATCGACCGCTTTCGCCAACAGCGACGCAGAGCGCAAGCACGCCGTGCGATGGGATCAAGTCGATGACGCGACCTGGGCGCGCACGCAGTTGCTCTATGTCTGCTCGCCGGGCAATCCGACCGGCGCGGTCATGGCACTGGCCGAATGGCAGCGCCTGTTCGAGCTGTCCGACCGCCACGGCTTCGTCATCGCCTCCGACGAGTGCTACAGCGAGATTTACACCCAGGGCGCGCCGCCGCTGGGCAGCCTGGAGGCAGCCAAGGCCCTGGGCCGCGGCGACTTCCGCCGCCTGGTCGCCTTCACGAGCCTCTCCAAGCGCTCCAATGTGCCGGGCTTGCGCTCAGGCTTCGTCGCGGGCGATGCCGCCATCCTCAGGGACTTTTTGCTCTACCGCACCTACCACGGCGCGGCCATGGGCCCGGCCGTGCAGCAGGCAAGCATTGCGGCCTGGTCCGACGAGGCGCATGTCGAGGCCAACCGCGCGCTCTACGGCGAGAAGTTCGCGCGCGTGACACCCCTGCTGGCGGGCGTGCTGGAGGTCGCCCAACCCGACGCCGGCTTCTATCTGTGGGCAAAACTGCCGCAACACGCCGCCGGCGCATGCGACACCGCCTTCGCCCGCGACCTGCTCGCTCAATACAATGTCACCGTCTTGCCGGGCAGCTACCTGGCCCGCGAGGCACACGGTCACAACCCCGGCCAGGGCTACATCCGCATGGCCCTGGTCGCCGACCTCGACGACTGCCTCGAAGCCGCAGGGCGCATCGTCTCCTTCACCCAGGCCACCGCATGAACCACACCGAAGCCCAGACCCTCATCGACCTCGCTTGGGACCAGCGCGCTGCCCTCACCCCGGCCAGTGCCGACGCCAAGCTCCGCGAGGCGGTCGAGTGCGTTGTCGCCGACCTCAACAAGGGGCGCCTGCGCGTGGCCGAGCGCCAGAGCGTGGGCAAGTGGAGCGTCAACCAATGGGTGAAGAAGGCGGTGCTGCTGAGCTTTCGCCTGAACGACAACCAGGTCATGCGGGCCGGCGATCTGGGCTTCTTCGACAAGGTACAGACCAAGTTCGGTCACCTGAGCGAGGCGCAGATGCGCGAAACCGGCGTGCGCGTGGTGCCGCCTGCGGTGGCGCGGCGCGGCAGCTTCATCGCCCGCAACGTGGTGCTCATGCCGAGCTACGTGAACATCGGCGCCTATGTGGACGAAGGCACCATGGTGGACACCTGGGCCACGGTGGGTTCGTGCGCGCAGATCGGCAAGAACGTGCACCTCTCGGGCGGCGTGGGCATCGGCGGCGTGCTCGAGCCGCTGCAGGCCAACCCCACCATCATCGAAGACAACTGCTTCATCGGCGCACGCTCCGAAGTCGTCGAAGGCGTGATCGTCGAAGAGAACTCCGTCATCTCGATGGGCGTCTACATCGGCCAGAGCACCAAGATCTACGACCGCGCCACCGGCGAGACCAGCTACGGGCGCGTGCCCTCGGGCTCGGTGGTCGTCTCGGGCAACCTGCCCAGCGCCGACGGCAAGTACAGCCTGTACTGCGCCGTCATCGTCAAACGCGTGGACGCGCAGACGCGCGCCAAGACCAGCATCAACGAGCTGTTGCGCGGCACCTGAGCGCCGCGCGCCGATCGGTGCGGCGCGGCCGAAGCGCAGCACCATGCGATGAACAACCGAAGGGGGTGAGGCAATGAGCGGAAACATGGAGCGCGTGCTCAAGCTGATGGCCGAGAAGAAGGCGTCTGACGTCTACATCTCGGTGGGCTCGCCGATGCAGATCAAGATCAGCGGGCAGATGGTGCAATTGTCCGACCAGCCGCTCACGCCAGAGCAGCCCCGGCAGTTGCTGGCCGAGTTGCTGTCGGCCACCCAGCTCGAAGAACTCGAAGACGTGGGCGAGCTCAATGTCGGCATGGGATTCCCCGGCATCGGCAGTTTCCGTCTCAGCGCCTTTCGCCAGCGCGGCTCGATCGCGGCGGTGTTTCGTTGCATTCCGATGGACATCCCGAGCATCGAGTCGCTGCGGCTGCCGCCGGTCCTCAGCTCGCTCATCCTCGAGAAGCGCGGGCTTATCCTGCTGGCCGGGGCCACCGGCACTGGCAAGAGCACCACCCTGGCGTCGATGCTCGAGCACCGCAACCGCAATCTCGCCGGCCACATCCTCACGATCGAAGACCCGATCGAATTTCTTTTCACCAACAAGAAGTCGCTGGTCAACCAGCGCGAAGTGGGCCGCGACACGCAGTCGCTGCAGATCGGCCTGAAGAACGCTTTGCGCCAGGCGCCCGACTGCATCTTGATCGGCGAGATACGCGACCGGGAAACCATGACGGCGGCAATTTCCTATGCGCTCTCGGGCCACCTCGTCGTCTCCACCCTGCACGCCAACAACAGCTACCACGCGCTTGGCCGCATCCTGAGCTTCTACACACCCGAGGCCCGCCCGGCCCTGCTCGGCGACCTGTCGTCCGCGCTCAAGGCGGTGGTGTCGCAACGGCTCGTCAAGGCCGTTGCTGGCGGGCGGGTGCCCGCAGTGGAGGTGCTGCTCAACACCAAGCTCGTGGCCGACCACATCGCCCAGGGCAACTTCTCGGCGGTCAAGCAGGCAATGGAGCAGTCCTTGGCCGCGGGCTCGCAACCTTTCGAGGAAGAGTTCGCGCGCCTCATCAACGAAGGCGTCATCACGCGCGAGGAAGGCATCGCTTTCTGCGACTCGCCCACCAACCTAATTTGGCGCCTGCAGAACGAGGGCCCAGCGCAGTCCAAGCTCATACCCCAGCGCGACGACAGCCAAGACGCGCCTTCGTTCACCGAGATCATGCTAGAGGTTCGCGACGCACCCCGCCGCCGCACCGGCTTTGGCAAGCTGTAACGCCGACCGTGCCACGATGAACCACGGCGCCGGGACCGCACTCGCACTGGCCGAACAGCTGATCGCCAGGCGCTCGCTCACGCCGCACGACGACGGCTGCCAGGCCCTGATCCAGGCGCGGCTGGCTGCCGTCGGCTTCGAGTGCCACACCATCGAAAGCGGCCCGGCGAACGCGCGGGTGCGCAATCTGTGGGCTCTTCGGTCCGCTCGAGCAGACCCGTCATCGGCCGCTGCCGACCCGCCGCGACAGGCCACCGAAATTCGTGCGCCAAGCGCTGCGCGTGAAGGCCCGCTCGTCGTCTTTGCCGGCCACACCGACGTCGTCCCCACGGGCCCGCTGCAGCACTGGAAAAGCGACCCGTTCGTGCCCACGCACCGAGGCGGCTTGTTGTTCGGTCGCGGCGCCGCCGACATGAAAACCTCGCTCGCCTGCATGGTGGTGGCGGCCGAGCGCTTTGTGGCGGCGCACCCCGCGCATGGCGGCGCGATCGGCTTTCTCGTCACCAGCGACGAAGAAGGCCCGGCCCTGGACGGCACCGTCCAGGTGGTGCGCTGGCTGGCCGATCGCGGCGTGCGCATGGACGCCTGCATCGTTGGTGAGCCGACCTCGGTCGAGCGCCTGGGCGACATGGTCAAGAACGGCCGGCGCGGCTCGCTCAGCGCCCGCATGGTGGTCAAGGGAGTGCAGGGCCACATTGCCTACCCGCACCTGGCCGACAACCCCATCCACCGCCTGGCTCCCGCCCTGGCCGAACTCGCGACCATGCGTTGGGACGAGGGCAATGCGCACTTCCCGGCCACCTCGTGGCAGGTCTCCAACCTGCACGCCGGCACCGGCGCGGGCAATGTGATCCCGGGCGAAGCGGTGCTCGACTTCAACTTCCGCTTCGGCACCGCGTCCTCGCCCGAGTCCTTGAAAGAGTGCCTACAGGAGGTGCTGCGCCGCCACCGCATCGACCACAGCCTCGAGTGGACGCTCGGCGGTAGCCCCTTTCTCACCACGCCGGGCACGCTGACCCAGGCGCTGGCCGCGGCCATTTTGCAGGTGACGGGGCTCACGACCGAGCTCTCCACCACCGGCGGCACTTCCGATGGCCGCTTTATCGCCACCGTCTGCCCGCAGGTGGTGGAGTGCGGTCCGGTCAACGCCAGCATTCACCAGATCGACGAGCATGTCGCGGTGTCGGACATCGAGCCGCTGGCCGCCATCTACCAGCACACCCTCGAGAGAATGCTCGCGTGAAGCTGCTGCAGGTCGTCCAGGCACAAAGCGCCCGCTTGAGCCAAGCGGGCGTTTCGTTTGGGCACGGCACGACCAACGCCTTCGACGAGGCCGCCTGGCTCGTGCAATGGGCGCTCGGCCTGCCACCCGACGACTTCGACGGCGAAGCCCATCGTTCGGTGTCGCCGAGCGAACTCGTGGCGATCGAGTCGCTCATCGAGCGGCGCATCCGCACCCGCAAGCCCGCGGCTTACCTGACCAACGAAGCCTGGCTCCAGGGCGTGGCCTTCTATGTCGACGAGCGCGCCATCGTGCCGCGCAGCTTTATCGCCGAACTGCTGGCCGACGGCAGCATCGACCCGTGGCTCGGTGCCGACACCGAGCACGTGCTCGACCTCTGTTGCGGCAATGGCAGCCTGGCGGTGCTGGCGGCATTTGCCTGGCCCGAGGTGCGGATCGATGCCGCCGACCTCAGCGAAGATGCGCTGGCCGTGGCCCGCATCAATGTCGAGCGCCACGACTTGCAAGAGCGCATCGCACTGCATCGTTCCAACGGCTTGCACGCGCTCGCCGGCCGCTACGACCTCATCTTGTGCAACCCGCCCTACGTCACCACCGCGGCCATGGCCTGCCTGCCGCCCGAGTACCGGGCCGAGCCCGCGCTGGCGCTGGCCGGTGGCGCCGACGGCATGGACTTCGTGCGCGAC
>JANONH010000471.1:0-3678 GCA_031420735.1 Methylibium sp. | reverse complement strand
GTGCTGCTGCCCTCCTACAACGGCGCGCGCAAGCTTCCCAACCTCACCACGCTGCTGGCGCTGCTGCTCGCACAGGAGGGCGTTCCGGTGCTGGTGCACGGCCCCGAGACCGACCCGGCCCGCGTCACCACCCACGAGCTGTTCGCCACGCTCGGACTGCCGATCGCGCGCGACGCCGCGGCTGTGCGCGATGCCTGGGCGCGACGCGAGCCGGTGTTCATGCCGATCGCCTCGCTGTGCCCGGCGCTGGTGGCGCTGCTCGATCTGCGCTGGCTGCTCGGCCTGCGCAACCCGGGCCACACCGTCGCCAAGCTGCTGCAACCGCGCGATGGTGGCTGCCTGCGCGTGGTCAACCACACGCACCCGGAGTACGCGCTGTCGCAGGCGCGCTTCCTAGAGCACACGAAGGCGCATGCGCTGCTGCTGCGCGGCACCGAAGGCGAGCCGGTGGCCGACGCGCGGCGCCTGCCGCGGCTGGACGTCTTCGTCGGCGGCGTCTTGCGCAGCGAGCTGGGCCGCGCCGCCACCGAGGGCGCGCTGCAGGCGCTGCCGCTGCTGCCGCGCGCCGGCGACGCCGCCACCACCGCGCTCTACATCCAGAACGTGGTGAGCGGCGAGAAGCCGGCCCCGCAGCCGATCGTCGAACAAGTCGCTGCGCTCGTGGCGGCACGGCGCATCGCCCGAAAGCAGGAGGTCGGCCCGCGTGAACACTTTGCCTGAGCCCGGTTCTGCCGCGCCGACCGTGTGGCTGGTCGGGGCCGGCCCGGGCGACCCCGAGCTGCTCACCCTCAAGGCGGTGCGCGCCATCCGCCAGGCCAGCGTGCTGCTGGTCGACGACCTCGTCGGCGCAGCGGTGCTGCGCTTCGCACGGCGCTCGGCGCGCATCGTCCACGTCGGCAAGCGCGGCGGCTGCCGCAGCACGCCGCAGGCCTTTACGCAGCAACTGATGCTGCGCGAAGCCCTCGCCGGTGAGCGCGTGGTGCGCCTCAAGGGCGGCGACCCCTTCATCTTCGGGCGCGGCGGCGAGGAGGCCGACTTCCTGCGCGGCCACGGCCTGCGGGTCGAAGTGGCCAGCGGCATCACCGCCGGCCTGGCGGCGGCCAACTCGCTCGGCGTGGCGCTCACCCACCGCGACCGCGCGCACGGCGTCATCATCGTCACCGGCCATGCGCGCGAGGGCAACAGCGCGCTTTACTGGCGCAGCTTGGCCGCAGCCGCGGCGCAGGGCCTCACGCTGGTGATCTACATGGGCGTCTCCGAAGTGGCCGCCCTGCAACATGAGCTGCTGCAGGGCCTGCCTGCCGACACGCCGGTGGGCATCGTGCAGCATGCGAGCCGGGCCAACCAGCGCACCGCCGTGACGCGCCTGGCCGCGCTCGCGGCAACGGTCGCAGCCGAAGGACTGGCAAGTCCCTCGATCATCATCGTCGGCGACGTGCTGCAGGGTTTGTCGCAAGTTCAGGAGCGGGCCACGCGCACAGCGTGAGCGTCAGCCGCCGGCTGAGTCGCTGAGTGGCTGAGTGATTGAGTCGCTGAGCGGCATACGACACGGCAACGCGCCGGGATAATCGGCGGCATGCAGCGCTTCGACGTCGTCGTCATCGGTGCCGGAGCTGCCGGGCTGTTTTGTGCCGCCGTGGCCGGCCAGCTCGGCCTGCGCGTTTTGCTCATCGACCATGCGCCGAAGCTGGCGGAAAAGATCCGCATCTCGGGCGGCGGGCGCTGCAACTTCACCAACCGCGACGTCGGCCCGCAGCACTTTCTCTCCGACAACCCGGCGTTCTGCCGCTCGGCGTTGGCGCGCTACACGCCGCGCGACTTCATCGCCCTGGTCGAGCGCCACCGCATCGGCTGGCACGAAAAGCACCGCGGCCAATTGTTCTGCGACGCGAGCAGCCAAGACATCATCGACCTGCTGCTGCGCGAATGCGAAGCCGGCCAAGTCGATCGCTGGCAGCCGTGCGGCGTGGCGGCGGTGCGTGCGGGCGCGCAGGGCTTCGAGCTCGACACCGACCGCGGCACGCTGGGCGCCGCCCGCGTGGTGGTCGCCACCGGCGGCCTCTCCATCCCCAAGATTGGCGCCAGCGACTTCGGCCACCGCCTGGCGCGCCAGTTCGGGCACAGCGTCGTCGAGCCACGCCCGGCGCTGGTGCCACTCACCTTCGACGCGGCCGCCTGGGCGCCGTTCGCCGCGCTGGCCGGGCTGTCGCTCGAAGTCGGCATCGAGGCCGGCCAAGGTGCTTCGCGCGGCCACTTCGTCGAAGACCTGCTGTTCACCCACCGCGGCCTGAGCGGCCCCGCCGTGTTGCAGGCTTCCAGCCACTGGCGCCCCGGAGAGGCGCTGCAAGTGGACCTCGCGCCAGGGCGTGCGCTCGCCAGCGTGCTGCGCGAGGCCAAGTCCGTATCGAAGCGACGGCTCTCCAACGAACTGGCGCTGCATCTGCCGGCGCGCCTGGCGGCAGCCTGGTGCGCACCGCTCGGGCCACCGGCCGAGCGCGCGCTTGCCGATCTGCGCGACCGCGATCTCGACGCGCTCGCCGCTTCGCTGCAAGGCTGGACGCTGCGGCCCAGCGGCAGCGAAGGCTGGCGCAAGGCCGAAGTCACGGCCGGCGGGGTCGACACGCGGGAGCTGAGCTCGCAGAGCTTCGAGAGTCGGCGCGTGCCAGGCCTGCACTTCATCGGCGAGGTGGTCGACGTGACCGGCTGGCTCGGCGGCTACAACTTCCAGTGGGCCTGGGCAAGCGCACACGCCTGTGCCCAGGCCTTGGCGGCGGCCCGGCAAGCGGTGCATCACGAAGCCTGAAGCGCCTGCAGTACTGTGCCTATAATCGCCGCTTCGCCGGCAAACCGCGCCTTGCCAGGCGCTTGCCTGCAGGGCCGCCAAGTCATCTTGGCACCGCCCTGACCCGCAACCCGACGGCAGCGCCAAACCCCAGGATCCACCGCTACATGACCACCATTCGCGTCAAAGAGAACGAGCCCTTCGACGTCGCGCTGCGCCGCTTCAAGCGCACCATCGAGAAAATCGGCCTGCTGACCGACCTGCGCGCCCGGGAGTTCTACGAAAAACCGACCGCCGAGCGCAAGCGCAAGAAGGCCGCAGCCGTCAAGCGCCACTTCAAGCGCGTGCGCAGCATGCAGCTACCGAAGAAGATGTACTAGAGCCCGCCGTCGCCGAGCCCGCGTCGTTGCACGCAGCGAGCCCGCACGGGGACACCCGAGCGGGCTCGTTCTTTTTCCGCAATGCCCCATGAGCCCTCTTAAAGACCGCATCACCGAAGACATGAAGTCCGCCATGCGCGCGCGCGACTCGGCACGCCTGGGCACGATCCGACTGCTGCTCGCCGCCTGCAAGCAAAAAGAGGTCGACGAGCGCATCGAACTCGACGACCCCATGGTCGTGGCCCTGGTCGACAAGCTCATCAAGCAGCGCAAGGAATCCATCAGCCAGTTCGGCGCCGCCGGTCGAACCGACCTGGTCGACAAGGAAAGCGCCGAATTACAGGTGCTCGAGGCCTACCTGCCGGCCCGCATGAGCGCCCTCGAAGTGGCCGCCGAAGTGGCCCGGCTCGTGGGCGAACTCGGCGCCGTCGGCCCCGGCGACATGGGCAAGGTCATGGGGGCGGCCAAGCAGCGCCTGGCCGGCAAGGCCGACATGAGCCTGGTGTCGGCGGCGGT
>JANONH010000470.1:0-2974 GCA_031420735.1 Methylibium sp. | reverse complement strand
CGTTTGGCGCCGCGTGCGGCTCGTCCGATACCGTCTATGCCGGCAAAACGATGCTGCAGGTTTTGCAATCGACCGATACCGATACGACACGCGGTGGCTTGGCGAGGTATCTTTGTGCCGCCGTGCTGAATACGCACAGCGGCAAGACAGACGCCACCGTACTCGGCGTCACCAAGATTCGCATCGTCTGGGCCGAGTACGTTGCGCGCGGCTATTTCGAGCCCACTGCAGGCATCAAGTGGTACCTGACCAGCTCGGCTCCCGCCGGTTCGGGCGGCATCATGCAGTGGCTCAAGTCCACTATGCCGGCCTGAAGCCGTCCGACCCGGCGGCCGAAATTGGCCGCTGGTCGGTGCCGGGCCGGGTCGATATGCGCGAGTGGCATGGCGAATTTGTCGTGCGCGTCGATTCCACGGCGCAGACCTATCTCTTGTCGGCGCTGGCCGGCGAAGTCCTCAAGGCCATTCGTGGTGGCGCCGGCAGCATCGATGAAATCGCGACAAAGGTCTTTTCCGACTGCGAGCCCAGCAACGCGGCTACAGCGGCCCTGGTGGCCACCTTTGCCGGTCGCGCGAGCGATACCAACGCGCTGCCCGCCGTGCTCAGCGAGCTGCAAGCGCTGGGCTTGGTCTGGACGGAACCGACTTGATCGTTGAAGAGCTGGCACCGCCGGCCCTTGACAGGTGCTTGCGGCACGACGGCCTGCGGCTGCGAACCGGCCCAGTGCTCACCTGCATCCGCTCCACGCTGCCTGCCGTGCGGCGAGGCATTGCGCTGCACTATGCACAACACACGGTTGAGGCCGATAGCCGCTTCGCCGATTTCCACATCCGCGTCGAGCGCCCGGCGAGCGTTCGGCGCTGGTTCAGCCCGCAGGTGATTTTTCGCTTCGATGGCGCCCAGCCCTTTGCGCCGCTGCCCGGCGACCAAGGCTTCGCCATGCTGGAATGGGGACTGAACTGGTGCGTCTCCAGCCATTGCCACCAGTACCTGATCGTTCACGCGGCCGTGCTGGAGCGCGGCGGACGGGCGTTGATCCTGCCTTCGCCCTCGGGGTCGGGTAAGAGCACCTTGTGCGCCGGTCTGGTATTTGGCGGTGGCTGGCGCCTGCTTTCCGATGAGTTGGCACTGATCGACCCGGCCCGCGGCCATGTGGTGCCGTTGCCCAGACCCGTGAGTCTGAAGAACCAGTCGATCGACGTTATGCGCGAGTTCGCACCCGCTGCGCTTTTTGGAGAAGTGGTCCACGAAACGGTCAAGGGCCGCGTGGCGCACGTGCGCCCGCCGGCCGAGGGCGTGTTGCGCGCCGAGCAGGCCGCGTTGCCGGGTTGGGTGATCGTGCCGAGATATGTGCCCGGTGCATCGGCCGAGTTGCGGCCGTTGTCGCGCGCGCGCGCCTTCATGACCTTGGTCGACAATGCCTTCAACTACAACGTGCACGGCCGCGGCGGGTTTGCGACATTTGCCGACGTGATCGACCGCAGCCAATGCCACGAATTCAGCTACAGCAGTCTGCCTGAGGCGGTGGCGATTTTCGACCAATTGGCGCGGACAGCCCGATGATTGCCTCGCCGATTCTGGCTGCCGGCGACTTGGTCTTGGCCGCATTGCGCCAGCCGCAGTCGCTGGTCACGCTGACTTTGCCGGGTTGGGAAGCGCTGATACGTCAGGCGCGACGCGCCGGCTTGCTGGCCCGCATTTCCAGCATGCTCGAGGCGCAGGGCACACTCGATGCGGTACCCAGCGCGCCGCGCGCCCACCTGAAATCCGCAGTCGCACTGGCCGAGGCGCAGCACGCCGAGACGCTGCGCGAGCTGGATTGGATCGACCGCGCGATAGCGCCGACCGGCGTACGCCCGGTATTGCTCAAAGGCGCCGCTTATGTCGCCGGCGGCCTGTTACCGGCCATGGGGCGGGTGTTTTCGGATATCGACATCATGGTCCCGAAAAGCCGGTTGCCCGAGGTGGAAGCCGCCTTGATGGCCCACGGCTGGGCCACGACCCACCACTCAACCTACGACCAGCGCTACTACCGCCAATGGATGCATGAGCTACCGCCCCTGCGTCACATTCAGCGCCACACTGTGCTGGATGTTCATCACGCGATCCTGCCCGAAACGGCGCGCCTCAAACCGAGTTCGGCCAAATTGTTGGCCGCCGCCCTGCCGTTGAACGACATGCCGCGCTATGCCGCGCTCGGTGCGGTCGACATGGTGCTGCACAGCATGGTGCATCTGTTTCACAACGACGACCTGAGCCGCAGCCTGCGCGATCTCTCGGACCTCGACCTGCTGTTGCGCCACCACGGGCGCATGCCGGGTTTTTGGGCCGAGTTGTTGGCGCGCGGGCGAGAGCTCGACCTGGCACGCCCGCTGTACTACGGCCTGCGCTATACACAAGGCCTGCTGGCCACGCCCGTGCCCGCGCCAACGCTGGCAGCATCCAGTGCGGATGGACCGGGCCGCCTGGGCTTGGCGCTCAGTGACGCGTTGTGGGTCCGCGCGCTGCGTCCGCAACACCCTAGCGCGGCTGACGCCTGGACACCGCTGGCCCAGTTTGCGCTCTATGTACGTGCGCACTGGCTGCGCATGCCACCGCTTTTGCTGGTCCGCCACCTGACAGTCAAGGCCTTGCGTCTGCATGAGGATCCGGCCGCCGCCAGCCCGTAAAAATCGCCCGCCAAGGCATGATCGGATTCCCAAACATCAAAGACCGGACAACAAATTCTTGACCTCCGCTTGGTCGGGGAATTTGTCGCCCAGCTTGGACAATGTTTCGAGCAGCTCGCGCGCCTGCGGCTTTTGCCCAGCCTGGATGTGCAAGCGCGCCAACGTCAAGCGCAGTGGCGGGCTCTCGGGTGCCAGTGCGATGGCCTTGTTCTGCACTTCGATCGCCTGGTCGATGTGCTGTTCCGCGGGGCCCCTCGTCGTTTAGTGTGGAACGCGACATTCAAAATAGCCGTCGCTAGTCGGGC
>JANONH010000469.1:0-2359 GCA_031420735.1 Methylibium sp. | reverse complement strand
GAAAAGCGCAGAAAACCGTAGGCGCCGAGCTTGAGCATGACGGCCGCGAGCACCA
The DNA here is from genome assembly GCA_031420735.1 of Methylibium sp. Taxonomy (GTDB): domain Bacteria; phylum Pseudomonadota; class Gammaproteobacteria; order Burkholderiales; family Burkholderiaceae_C; genus Methylibium. The sequence continues at coordinate 2,304 of JANONH010000469.1, read as the reverse complement.
CCGAGCCGCCAGTGGGCGCCTCGACGTGGGCGTCGGGGAGCCAGGTGTGCACCGGCCACATCGGCACCTTGACCGAGAACGCCGCGAAGAAGGCGAAGAAGATCAGGGTCTGCGCGCTGCCGGTGAGCGGCAGCGCATGCCAGGTGAGGATGTCGAAGCTGCCACCGGACTTGTAATACAGGTAGATGAGCGCCACGAGCATGAGCAGCGAGCCGAGCAGCGTGTAGAGAAAGAACTTGAAGGCCGCATAGATGCGCCGCTCGCCGCCCCAGATGCCGATGATGAGGTACATCGGGATCAAGGTGGCCTCGAAGAACACGTAGAACAAGAGGCCGTCGAGCGCGCTGAACACGCCCACCAAGAGACCGGAGAGGATGAGAAACGCGCCCATGTACTGGTGCACGCGCTCGGTGATCGCCTCCCAGGCCGAAACCACCACCACGATGGTAATAAAGGCGGTGAGCAGCACGAACCACACCGAGATGCCGTCCACGCCAAGCGCGTAACGCACCGCGAAGCGGTCGATCCAGGCCGCACTTTCGGTGAACTGCATGGCCGCGGTGCTGCGATCGAAACGCGTGATGAGCGGCAGCGTGACGAGAAAACTCGCCACGCTGCCCACCAGCGCCACCCAGCGCACGGCACTGGCGTGCCGGTCGCGACCGAGTGCGAGCAGCACCACGCCGACGGCGATCGGCAACCAGATGGCGAGCGAAAGCAGGCCCATGTGCGTGTGCCCCCTTCAGCGCCCGAGCTGGGCCATGAAGTAGGGCCACTGCATCCAGGTCATGAGCCCGACGACGCCGAGGATCATGACCAGCGCGTACCAGTACAGGTAGCCGCTTTGCACGAGGCGCAGCAGGCCCGCGCCTGCGCCCACGAGCCGCGCCGAGCCATCGATGGCGCCGTCGATGATGGCCATGTCGCCGCCGCGCCAGAGGCCGCGCCCGGCGCCGCGCGCAGCGGGTGCGAGCAGGTGTTCGTTGATCCAGTCCATGTAGTACTTGTTGTCGAGCAGGCGATAGATGAAGGAGAAGCGGCGCGCCAGGGCTGCCGGGATGGCCGGCTGGAGCATGTAGAACCAGTAGGCCATCGCCACCCCGGCCACGGCCAGCCAGAACGGCAGGGTCATGAAGCCGTGCAGGCCCATGGCGGTGGCGCCGTGGAAGGCCTGCGACAGCTCGGCCATGGCCGGGTGGCGCTGCGCGTCGACCACGATGGCATCGGCAAAGAAGCTGCCGTGAAGCATGGGCTCAATGGCAAAGAAACCAATGAGCACGGACGGCACCGCGAGCAGCACCAGCGGCGCGACCACCACCCAGGGCGACTCGTGGGGTTCGTGTGCGACGTGCGCGACGTGCACCGCGGGGTCGGCATGCGCAGCGCTCTTTGCGTGTTCGCCGTGACCACCGTGTTCGTCATGTGCATCGTGGGCATCGTGCGCATCGTCCTCGGGCGGAAACGGCTTGTGGCGAAAGCGCTCGGCGCCGTGGAACACAAGAAAGTACATCCGAAACGAGTAGAAGGCCGTGACGAAGACGCCAGCGGCCACCGCGAAGTAGGCGAAGCCCGAGCCCCAAAGCGTGCTCGCATGGGCGGCCTCGATGATCGAGTCCTTGCTGTAAAAGCCCGAAAAGAAAGGCGTGCCGATGAGTGCCAGCGAGCCAAGCAAAGCCGTCAACCAGGTGAGTGGCATGTATTTGCGCAGCCCCCCCATGTTGCGGATGTCCTGGTCGTGGTGCATGCCGATGATCACGCTGCCGGCCGCAAGGAACAGCAGTGCCTTGAAGAAGGCGTGGGTCATGAGGTGGAACACCGCCACCGAATACGCCGACACCCCGAGCGCCACGGTCATGTAGCCCAGTTGCGAGAGCGTGGAGTAGGCGACCACGCGCTTGATGTCATTCTGGATGATGCCCAAAAAGCCCATGAACAAAGCCGTGATGGCGCCGATCACCGTGACGAAGGAGAGCGCCGTGTCCGAAAGCTCGAACAGCGGCGACATGCGCGCCCCCATGAAGATGCCGGCCGTCACCAGGGTGGCCGCAGGGATGAGCGCGGAAATGGGCGTCGGGCCTTCCATGGAGTCGGGCAACCAGACGTGCAGCGGAAACTGCGCGCTCTTGCCCATGGCGCCGATGAAGAGGCAGATGCAGGCGACGGTGAGCATCATCCAGGGCATGCCCGGGAATTCGATCGCAGCGAGCGTGGGCGCCTGGGCGAACAGCGCCGCGTAGTCGAGCGTGCCGCCGTAGGCAAGCAAGAGGCCGATGCCGAGGATGAACCCGAAGTCGCCCACCCGGT
>JANONH010000468.1:0-3477 GCA_031420735.1 Methylibium sp. | reverse complement strand
GCCCGAGCCCCCCTCGATCGAGGCCCAGCGCCCCCACCACCACGCCGGGCAGAAGCACCGCTTCAGCTACGAGCAAGTCGAAGCGCGCGGGACGCTGAGCGACGCGCAACTCGAGCATCTCGGCGTGCAGCTCGCCGTGGGCGCGGTGCTCGGCGGCCTGATCCTCGGCAGCGACCGCTCCACGTCCGCTGCCGATCATGCGGACCATGCGGACCATGCGGAGCCCGCCAAGCCGGCTGCGGCGGCCTCGGGCGCGGCCGACACCCACGCCGACGACGACGCGGCAAGTCATGCCGAGCCGCAGAAGGGCCCGCGCGGCGGTCGCCTCTTCACCGCTGGCGATTACGGCCTCGAGCTCACCATCTTCGAGACCGGCGTCGAGCCGCAATTTCGCGCCTACACCACGAAGGGCGGCAAGCCGCTCGACCCGGCGGCGACGCGGCTCACGGTCACGCTGAGTCGCCTGGGCCGCGAGCCGCAGCCGATCGCCTTCAAGAAGATGGGCGACTACCTCCTGGGCGACGCCGTGGTGGGCGAGCCGCATTCGTTCGAGGTCGAGCTCGACGTCGAACACGCCGGGCAGAGGCACCACTTCAGCTACGAGCAAGTCGAAGCGCGCGTGACGCTGAGCGACGCGCAACTCGAGCATCACGGCGTGCAGCTCGCCGTGGTGGGGCCGGCGCGCATTCGCAGCGCGCTGCAGTTGCAGGGCGAGGTGCGCCTCAACGAAGACCGCTCAGTGCACGTGGTGCCGCGCCTGGCGGGCCTGGTGGAGTCGGTGGCGGCCAACGCGGGCGACCGCGTCAAGCGCGGCCAACTCCTGGCCGTGATTTCGAGCCCGCTGCTGGCCGACCAGCGCAGCGACTGGCTGGCCGCGCAAAAGCGCCTGGACCTGGCGCGCACCACGCACGAGCGCGAGAAGAAGCTGTGGGAGGAAAAAATCTCCGCCGAACAAGACTTTTTGCAAGCCCGCCAGGCGCTGCAGGAGGCCGAGATCGCCGAGCAGTCGGCGCGCCAGAAGCTCGCCTCCCTGGGTGCTGCGGGCACGGCCAGCGCGTCGGGCAATCTCACCCGCTACGAGATCCGCGCGCCGATCGACGGCGTGGTGACGCACAAGCAGGTCGCCGTCGGTGAAACCGTCAAGGAAGACGCCAACATCTTCGTCGTCTCCGACCTCGCCACGGTGTGGGTCGAGATGACGGTCTACGCCAAAGACCTGGCCCGCGTGAAGCTCGGTCAAGCGGCGAGCGTGAAGGCCAACGACTTCGATGCCTCGGCCTCGGGCAAGCTCTCCTACGTGGGCTCGCTGGTGGGCGAGCAGACGCGCGCGGCCAAGGCCCGCGTGGTGCTGCCCAACCCCCAAGGCATTTGGCGCCCGGGGCTGCCGGTGGCGGTGGAGCTGGTTGCCGAAGAGGTCGACGTGCCGCTGGCCGTGGCCGCCGACGCCGTGCAGACGCTGCGCGACTGGACGGTGGTGTTCGGCCGCTACGGCGAGCACTTCGAGGCGCGCCCGGTGGAACTTGGGCGCAGCGACGGCCGCATGGTCGAGGTGCTCGGCGGGCTCTTGCCCGGCGAGCGCTACGCGACGAAGAACAGCTTTCTCATCAAGGCAGACATCGGCAAGGCCGGTGCGAGCCACGACCATTGAGGCCCGGCATGTTCGACAAACTGATTCGTTTTGCGATCGACCATCGCTGGTTCGTGATGCTGGCGGTGCTCGGCATGGCCGCGCTCGGCGCCTACAACGCCTTGCGCCTGCCCATCGACGCGGTGCCCGACATCACCAACGTGCAAGTGCAGATCAACACCGCCGCGCCCGGCTACTCGCCGCTCGAGGTCGAGCAGCGCATCACCTACCCGGTGGAGACGGCGATGGCCGGGCTGCCGCGGCTGCAGGAGACGCGCTCGATCTCGCGCTACGGCCTGTCGCAGGTGACGGTGATCTTCAAGGAAGGCACCGCCATCTACTTCGCGCGCCAGCTCGTCAACGAGCGCGTGCAGCAGGCCGCCCAAAGCCTGCCGGCGGGCATCGCCCCGACCCTGGGGCCCATTGCCACCGGCCTGGGCGAGATCTACATGTGGACGGTGGGCGCCGAGCCCGGCGCCAAGAAGGCCGACGGCACGCCCTACACGCCGACCGACCTGCGCGAAATCCAGGACTGGATCGTCAAGCCGCAACTGCGCACCGTGCCCGGCGTCACCGAGATCAACACCGTCGGCGGCAACGCGAAGAATTTCCAGGTCGCGCCCGACACCGCCAAGCTCATGGCGTACGGCCTCTCGCTCGACGACGTGGTGGTCGCGCTCGAGCGCAACAACGCCAGCATCGGCGCCGGCTACATCGAGAGGAGCGGTGAGCAGACGCTGATCCGCGCGCCCGGGCGGGTGCTGGGCCTGGCCGACATCGCCGACATCGTGGTCGCCACGCGCGAGGGCGTGCCGCTGCGCGTGCGCGACGTGGCCGAAGTGCTCATGGGGCAGGAGCTGCGCACCGGGGCGGCCACCGAGAACGGCGAAGAAGTCGTGCTCGGCACCGTCTTCATGCTGATCGGCGAGAACAGCCGCATCGTCTCGCGCGCGGTGGACCTGCGCATGCAGGAAATCGCCAAGAGCCTGCCCGCGGGCGTGGCGGCCAAGACGGTCTACGACCGCACCCTGCTGGTGGACCGCGCCATCGACACGGTGAAGAAGAACCTGGCCGAGGGCGCGCTGCTCGTGGTGGCGGTGCTGTTCCTGTTTCTGGGCAACATCCGTGCGGCCCTGATCACCGCGATGGTGATTCCGCTCGCCATGCTCTTCACCTTCACCGGCATGGTGAGCAAGGGCGTGAGCGCCAATCTCATGAGTCTGGGTGCGCTCGACTTCGGCATCATCGTGGACGGCGCGGTGGTGATCGTGGAGAACTGCGTGCGCCGCCTGGCGCATGCCCAGGGCCTGGTGGGGCGCCCGCTCACGCGCGAGGAACGTTTCGCCGAAGTGTTTGCCGCCTCGCGCGAGGCGCGCCGCCCGCTGCTCTACGGCCAGCTCATCATCATGGTGGTCTACCTGCCGATCTTTGCGCTCACCGGCGTCGAGGGCAAGATGTTCCACCCCATGGCCTTCACCGTCGTGGCCGCATTGCTCGGCGCGATGATCCTGTCGGTCACTTTCGTGCCGGCGGCGGTGGCGCTCTTCATCGGCCGCTCGGTGGCCGAAAAGGAAAGCCCGCTCATGCGCTGGGCCAAGCGGGGCTACGAGCCCGTGCTCGACTGGGCGCTCGGCAACAAGCCGCTGGTGCTTAGCGTGGCTGCGGTGTCGGTGGTCTTGAGCGGCCTGCTGGTCACCCGCATGGGCAGTGAGTTCATCCCGAGCCTCGACGAGGGCGACATCGCCCTGCATGCGCTGCGCATTCCCGGCACCAGCCTCACGCAGGCGGTGGCGATGCAGCGCGAACTCGAGCGCACGATCAAGGCGTTTCCCGAGGTCGAAAGCGTCTTC
>JANONH010000467.1:0-4130 GCA_031420735.1 Methylibium sp. | reverse complement strand
CGTACCCGCACGCTTCGTAAACCAATCCGCCGCGTTTGTTTGAACGAAACGAACGCAGTGAGTGCAGGGAGTTATGCGGCGCGACCCAGAGTCGAGGAGCACAGGGCACCCGTAGCGCAGCGAAGGGCAAGCCGCTGCGCTGTGCCCGCGGCCCGACCAAAGCCTTGCAAGCACGGAACTCAACGCAGGGCGAATCGCCGGCGCTGGTAAACAGCCGCAGTGGGCTGGCTCGAGACGGCCATTCCTACCCAATTGAACGCGAAGCCGTATGAGGCGCGTGGCGGGTGGCGGGTGGCGCGTGGCGGGTGGCGCGTGGGGCGGCCTGGGTGGCTCGCAAGGCCGCGCGAGCTGCCCCCGTTCAGCCGCCGCCGCGTTGCATGTAAAGGTCGAAGCGCCGCATGAAGCGCTGCCTGAGTGCTTCGTCGAGGCCCTCGAAGCGGAAGTGAACGCCCAGACGCGGCATGCGCATGAGCGCGATCTGTCGCGCCGGCAGCACCGTCCAGTGCAGGCTCAGACTGCCGGCGGCGTCGATAGCCACCCGCGCGCTGCCGCCTGCAACCGCCAGAGCATGCTCGCCGCAGGCGCCGGGCAGCCAGCCGAGCCATTCGGACTCGGTGCAGCCCATGTCGCGCTCGAAAGCTTCTAAGTAAAAGGCCTGCATCGGGCTCGGCGCGGCGCCGCCTCAGCCGCCGGCGACCGGCGGCCAGATGGCCAGCACGTCGCCTGGCTCGAAGGTGCGCTTGGCACGCTCGGCGGGGGCGATGTAGTGGCCGTTGATGAGCACGAGATGCACCAGCTTCATCGGCAGGCCATAGGGCGCGATGACGTCCAGAATGGTGGCCTCGGGCGCGACCTCCAACTCCACGCGGTTGCCCCGGCGTGCTTCGGCGGGCAGGTAATCGGTGAGCGTGGCGTAGAGCTTGAACGAGATCTTCACCAGCGTTCGCGTGGGGTTCGGCTTGGTTGCCAAGCTCGCAGTGTGCATCGAGTTTTCCCCTTAACGCGCCCGGGCCTCGGTCTGCGACCACTTTTCCTGGGCCTGACCCTGGGCGATGTAGGCTTCGGCAAGACGCGTCGGGTCGGCCAGCAGGCGTGCGCGCCACTCGCCGAGCTTGACCTTGCCTTCGACCAGGCCGCGCATCACGCCCACGTGCTCGGTCCAGCCGATGCTGTTGCAGCCGACCAGACGCTCGTCGTCGAACTGCAGGCTAAGGTGTTTGAACGCCGCCTCGTCCGTCAATTCGCTCTGCTCGCCGCCGGGCGCGCCTTGCCAGTCGCCAAAGCTCGCCGAGATGAGGCCCAGGGTGTCGAGCACGTTGATCTGCGTCACCCGCTGCAAGACCGCGCCGCGGCCAAGCATGTTCATGCCCGCGATGTAGGCCTCGTCGGCGGCGTTGGGCTGGATGGCGCTGATGACGCGCTGCCCGGTGGCGAGGTCGAAGGCCTCGGCGCAGTCGCCCGCAGCGAAGATACCTGCCACATTGGTTTGCAGCCGCTCGTCGGTAAGCACGCCCTGCCCGCACTCGATGCCCGAGCCTTCGAGGAAGGCGACATTGGGCTTCACGCCGGTGGCGCTGATGACGAGGTCGGCCTCGAGCGTCTGGCCATTGGAGAGCCGCACGCGCATGCGCCCGGGCGCGCCTGGCGTGGCAAGCGGCGTCGCCACCGCGCTGCGTTGCGCGGCGCTTGCCGGCTTGGCGTCGTCGCCGCCGCCGCCGAAGAAGCCTGCGATCTTGCTCAAAAGGCCACCACCGCTGGAAACCGACTGTGCATGCCCATTGCCCGCGGCAGCGCCATGCGCTGTGACGGCGCCTTCGGCTTCAATCGACTCGACGCGCGTGCCGGTGAAGACCCGCACGCCTTTCTTCTCGCACCAGGCCTTGATCATGTTGCCGGCCGTCGGGCCCATCATGCGCGGCACCATGCGGTCGCCCATCTCCACCACGGTGAGTTCCACGCCGCGCGAGGCCAGAGCCTCCATGATGATGCAGCCGATGAAGCCCGCGCCCATCTGCAGCACCTTGGCGCCGGGCTTGGCGAGGCGCTCGATGTGACGCGCGTCTTCAAGCGTCCAGCAGGGGTGGACGCCGGGCAGGTCCATGCCGGCGATCGGCGGGCGGGTCGGCCGCGAGCCGGTGGCGATGAGCAGGGTGTCGAAGCCTACGATGTTGCCATTGCCGAGCGTCACGGTCTTGCGGGCCGCATCGACATTCACGGCGCGCTGCTGCACGTGCGCGATGTTCAGGCGCTGCAGGTGCGAAGCATCGCGGCGCAGGTAGGTGCCGCTCTCGCCGACGTTGCCCACCAGCAGGTAGGGGATGGCCATGCGCGAATAAGGCGGCTCGGGCTCGTCGCCGACGATCGTGATGGTGTCGTAGGGCGAATGCTTCCTGATCGTCTCGGCGGCGATCAGGCCGGCCGGGCCGGCGCCCAGGATGAGGTGTCGCATCGAACTCTCCAGAAGGAAAATGACGAGGGGCGGACCAGGGCCTGTTCACGCTGCCCAATCCGCCCCGTCCCGCGAGGGATACCGAAGGTTTCTACAAGCCCAGACGTTCGCGCGTTTCGTCCTTGAGCGTGCCGTCCGGGTGCCAGCCGCGCGCGGCGTAGTAGAGCGGCAGCATCTCGGGCAGCTTGCTCACCAGGCCCTTGGCCGGCCCGCTGTTGGCCGGCTCGGTGAGCAGGCGCTTGGGCAGCGTGTCGTCCTTGTCGGTGAAGCCGGCGCGGTTGTTGAAGTCCCGCTCCATGTTCCAGACGCGCTCGCCAATCTCGTTGAGCTTCTCGAGCGTGAACTCTTCACCGCAGGCGGCCGCCAACTGCGGCTGCACGTCAGCCAGGCCCCAGGCGAAGCTCGTGAAGACGCAGATGCCGGCCGAGTCGAACACGGCCGTGGCGTCCTGGAAGGCCTTCACCAGCTCGGGCTTGCCTTCGGCGACCAGCGGGTCGGTCTTGATAGGAATGCCCAGAACTTCGGAGGCCACCGTGTAGCCGCGCAGGTGGCAGGCGCCGCGGTTGGACGTGGCGTAGGCCAGGCCCATGCCCTGGATGCTGCGGCCGTCGTAGGCCGGGAACTCCTGGCCTTTAACGCTCATGGACAAGTCGGGGTGGCCGTACTTGGCGGTGAGCCGCTTGGAGCCCATGCCGATGTCCTTGCCGAAGCCAACGCCTTCGGCGGTGATCTCGGCGAAGTGGACCAGCGCACGCGCCGAGCCAAACGGCGCGTCGGCGCCCAATTGCTCTTTGGTGAGCACGCCCATTTCGTACAGCTCCATCACCGCGCCGATGGTGGCGCCAAAGGAGATGGGGTCCATGCCCTGCTCGTTGCACAGGACGTTGGCGTATTGCAGCGCCTCGAGGTCGTTCACGCCGTTGGCATTGCCCAGCGCCCAGGCGGCTTCGTATTCGAGCCCGCCCGAAGCACCCCAGTACTGCGGCTTGTTCTCGACCGAGAAATGGCCCTGGTCGATCTTTTGGATGCGACCGCAGGCGATGGTGCAGCCGAAGCAAGCCTGGTTGGTGACCAGGGGCTTCTTGCCGTCGGTCTTGCGCGGCGTGGCCATGGCTTCGGCCGAAATGTCCTTTGCGCCTTCGAACTGAACGTCGCGGTGGTTGCGCGTGGGCGAGGCACCCATCTCGTTGATGACGTTCATGAGAACCTGGGTGCCGTAGGTCGGCAGGCCCTGGCCGGTCACGGCGTTGTCGGCGAGAACCTTCTTCTTCTCGAAGGTGACGCGCATGAACTCCTTGGGGTTGGCGATATTGCCCACGCCCTTGGTGCCGCGCACCGCGATCGCCTTGAGGTTCTTGGAGCCCATGACGGCGCCCACGCCCGAGCGGCCCGCCGCACGGTGCAGGTCGTTGACGACGGCTGCGAACAGCACGCCGTTCTCGCCGGCCTTGCCGATGCTCGAGATGCGCGTGAGCGGATCCTGGTGTTGCTTCTTGATGATCTCCTCGGTCTGCCAGACGCTCTTGCCCCAGAGGTGGGCGGCGTCGCGCAGTTCGGCCTTGTCGTCTTCAATGGACAGGTAGACCGGTTTGGCCGACTTGCCCTCGAAGATGACCATGTCCCAGCCGGCGAACTTGAGCTCGGCGCCCCAGTAGCCGCCGGAATTGCTGCAGGCGATGGC
>JANONH010000466.1:0-2265 GCA_031420735.1 Methylibium sp. | reverse complement strand
CCGGTTCCTGGCGCACCCACACACCGTTCTCGACCACGGCGTCGACCGCGCAGCCGACCGAACAATGGCCGCACACGGTGCGCTTGATCTCGACCTTGCCGGCAGCAGCACCCGCAGCAGGAGCGTCGGCCGCCTGGGCTTTCTTGACCAAGGTGAGCTGGCCGGCCGCCAAGCCCGCCCCCACGCCCAGGCCCGAGCGGCGCAGGAAGACACGACGGTCCATCGTCGGGATGGCGCGCGAGAAGCCGCGCGAAAGGCTCGCGACGAGCGAGGAAACTGGCGAGCCGAGGCCCGCTTCGGGCGACTTGCGCGTGAGCAACATGGTGCCTCCGGCTTCAGACTCTGGTGGTTTGGTAGTAGCGCAGCACGTGCTCGGTCAGCCGGTAGCCAGCGGCCCCCTCGGGCTTAGCCGCCGCTTTGCCCGCAATCCCGGTCTCGGCGGCGGGCGTCGAACCGCCCGTCAGCTTGCCGGCCACCAAGGCCGCCGCCCCCGCCACGCCGACTCCGATGACAAGGCCACGACGCGGTACGGCGGACGCCGCAAAAGACACTTTGGGTTTCATGGTCGAACCTCCAAATCGGCAATTGGCAAGCGGCAAAACGCGGCATGTCGGAAATTACATCAGTCCCTAATTTAAGGCTCACCGATAGCGTCCCGTCAATAAGGATGCACCAGAGTACGCCAGAAATCGTGTCAATGGCGGGCATAGCGCCCCGCCGCCCATTCAGCCTTCAAGCAATTCGAAGGCCTGCTGCTCGACGGCAAAGAAATCCCGCGCGAACAATGCTGCAGCGCGGTAAAAATCTGCCTTCGGGTGGCCGGCAATTTGCTCGCACAGTGGCGCAACCCAGCGGCTGAGATGGGTGGCGTGAAAGCGCTGCTGCGCCACCAGAGAGCCGCTCACCGGGTCGACGCCGGCAATCAAATAGCGCATCACTTCGCACAGGCTCGCCAAGTGGTCCTCGGTCACGCCCAGCTCGCTGGCGCGCTCGAGGCCGAGCGCACGCAGGTCGTGGCGCAAGTTCACGAGCGGCTTGTCGTTGAGGGAGCCGGCCAGGTGGTAGGAGCCGAACAGAAAGACCTCGGGCTTGCCGATGCCCTGGAACAGCGCGTCAAACTCCGCTGCTACCGCCTCGATCGGGAGGCGCCTCGCGGCCGCGACCAGCTCGCCGAAGGGGCTTTCGAGCAGGCCACCGCGCGAAGGCGCCTCGGTGGGCGCCACGCGGAGCTGGGCGTAAAAGTCCAGGCCCGGCGCGGCGATGAAGAGTTGCGCCAGCAGCCCGTAGGTTTCGGCGCGTGCCAGTTCCTCGCGGTCGTCAGGCGGGCTGGTGAAGTGCAGTGGCTGGGGCTTCATCGCGGGCTCTCGAGGAAACGTAGGGCCACTCACCGCCTGGCTCAGCCTCGCCGGAGGGCTTGGCGCTTGGCGGCGGGCGGGACGGGGCTCACAAATCGGTGATGCGCACTTCGTTCGGGTTGCTGTGCAGGTCGATGACACGGCAGTCGCCACACATCCTGAGGCGCTCGAGCGCGGCGCCCTGGAACATGGAGTGCCCGGCGAGTTTGCCGAGCATGGCCTCGATCGCCTTTATCGTGCCGAAGGGTTTGCCGCACTTGATGCACGCATAAGGCTGCATCTCGCTCAGCACGCGCGGGAGTTTGCGCGACTTGCCGGCGTCGGCCAGCCACAGGCGTGGCTGCAGCGCCAGCGCGTCTTCCGGGCAGGTCACGACGCACAGACCGCATTGCACGCAGTTCTTTTCGGTAAAGCGCAACTGCGGCCGCTCGGGGTTGTCGCCCAGCGCGCTCTCCGGGCAGGCGCCCACGCAGCTCAGGCACAGGGTGCAGCGCTCGGTGTCGATCAACAGGCTGCCAAACGGCGACGCTGCCGGCAGCGCCAGCGCCTCGGGCAGCGGGCGCGCGGGCGCCTGGGCCAGCAGGTGGTCGATGGCCAGCTCCAGCGTGGCGCGTTTGTCGGCCTGCACCGCGAAGGCCGCCGGCTGCGCGACGGTCTGCGCCGGCACGCCGAGCACGGCGTCGTGCAAAGCGGCGTCGAGTGCGGCGGCGTCGCGCGCCTCCACCAGGCGCAGGTGTCGCCCGGCAAAGCCCAGGCCGGTGAGGATGGCCTGGCCCACCGCCATCTGCGCGTCTAGCGCCTCGCGGTTAGCCGGCGCTTCTTCGTCGGTCATCAGCACCCACACCTGCGAGGCGCCGTGCGCGATGGCCGCCAGCCACAGATCGAGCCCCACCGACGCGGTGTGCCACAC
>JANONH010000465.1:0-1732 GCA_031420735.1 Methylibium sp. | reverse complement strand
GCCGCTGCCGCTGACGCTCGCTGTTAACCCAAACCCTAACCCTTAACCCTACTTCCCCTTCGCCTTCTTCGCGGCCGCCCCACCCGACTGCAACGCTTCGCTCATACCGATCAGCACGCCACTGACCATCGCGGTGTAGCTCTCGGCCAGCGCCTGCGCGGCTTTCATCGACGCGGCGCGGGTGCTGCGCATCGCGGTCTGCATCTGCTCGGCCATTTGCTCGGCAGTGCTTGACGCCTGCGCGCCCGACAGCGTGCCACCGGCTTGCATCTTTTCCAGGATGGGGCCCCAGGCGCCGGCCATCGGCGCACCGGCACCGGCTGCCGCCTTTTTCATCGCGGTGAACATGCTGTCTTCCATCTTCTCCAGGTCACCGAGCGCCTTCTGCAGGTGCTTGTCGCGCATGTCGGCGCCCTGCGCCATCAGCGTGCTCAGTGCCGTGCGGTTGGCCTCCACGGCTTTCAACAGCGCCTCGTCCATGCCGGCAACGGCCTTGTCGAGCAGTGCTTCGGGGTCGATGCCGGCGGTGATGTTCTTGGCGACGCCGGCGCTGGCGGCCTCGGCCACCTGGGTCAGCGCGCCACGGATGTTTTTCAGACTGAGTTCACGGCCCTGCAGCGCGGCCAACGTGGCGTCGCTGGCGGCTTTTTTCAGCTGCGCGCCCTGGCGGGCGGAGGCGCTTTGGAACATGTCAATCAGTGCGTCGGCGTCGAACAGGGGCTTGACCATGGGGTCTCCTTTTTTGGGGTGCCGCGATGCTCTCACCGACGGCGGCAGGCAGCAAGCACAACGCCTTTGACGCGCGTCAAGAGATGAGCGCGCGCAGGTCTTGCGCGTCGAACTCCAGCTTGATGAAGACCTCGGTCGAGCCCGTGGGCGCGCTGCGCTCGAAGCGCGCCCGGGTGGCACCCACGTACAGCCGCGTGCCCGCCGACTGGCGCCAGGCGTTGGTGAGCGACTCGGTGCGCGACAGGCCATTGGCGGCGGCCACCGTGGTCTCGGCACGGCGGTCGAGCACACGGCGCTGGACGATGGCGCGCAAGTTGTGGCGGGCATCGAAGTGCCACACCGCCAGCCACTGCTGGGCTGTCTCGCGGTAGGTCAGGCCACCTTCGCGTCTGAGCCAGGCCTGGTTGAAACGCGGCTCCAGTTCCAGCGCCGGCAGCAGACGCAGCCGGGCGCTGAAATTGAACCTGCCGCCAGGGCGCACCTGGCCTTGCGGCACACCGGCGACAACGGGGCCGGCTGCAGTGTCGGCCAGGCGGCCGAGGTCAACCGACGCGTCCACCAGTGGCCACCAGGTCGCCGGTGTCAGGACGAGGCCGCTGCTGACATAACGCTCGCTCAGCAGCGGCGCGGCGGCTGAGGTGCGCAGCCGCGAGTGGGCATAGAGCGCAAGCCGCCATTCGAGGTTGCTCGCGCCGCTGCTCCAGAGCCCGGGCCGGATGACCTCTTGCACCACCACGCCACTGACGCGGTCGCGCACCTGGTAGGCCTCGACGTTGAGGAAGACTTCGTTGAAGGGCCCGACGCCGCGCCAGCCCATGCTGTGGAAGGCTTCCAGGCGCCGGATGCCAGCCTGGTTGACGAAGCCGCTGTCATGGCGAAAACCCGCGCTGATGTCGTCCAGGCCGATGGCTGTTTCGCCGTCGCCCGTCTGGCGCACGGCGCGCAGGCGCAGCCGGTCGCCGTTGACGGCAGCGCCCAGCGCCAACTGGCCCCGGCTGTCCGG
>JANONH010000464.1:0-1629 GCA_031420735.1 Methylibium sp. | reverse complement strand
GCGTGATCGGCTGCCCGAGGTTCTGCACCACCACCGTCACCTGCTGCTCCAGGTTCGCGGTGGCCTCGGGCGCAATGCGTACCAGGACGGTCGAGCCCCGTTCGGCGAAACGCGTGGCGTTGCCCAACAGGTTGGACACCGCGCGCTTGAACAGCGGCTCGTCGACGGCGACCCATGCGTCGCCCTCGACACGCAGGCTCAGGCCGGCCTCTTCCAGCGGCGCCTCGTGAAACTCGACCACCTGCTGCGCCAGCGCCGCCAGGCTGACGGGGGCGCCGCGCCGGGCCACCGCACCGCGGTCAGCGTGCGACAGGAAGAGCATGTCGTTGACCATGGTCGACAGACGCTGCATCTCCTCGAGGTTGGACACCAGGGTGTCACGCAGTTCGGCCAGCGGGCGCTCGCGTGACAGCGCGACCTCGGTCTCGCCGATCAGCGTGGCCAGCGGTGTGCGCAGCTCATGGGCAACATCCGCGTTGAACCCCTCCAGCTGAGAATAGGCCCGCTCCAGGCGTTCCATCAGCGCGTTGAACTGCTCGATCCAGGGCTCCAACTCCTCGGCTGGGTCATCCAGCGCCAGGCGCTGGTCGAGGTGCTGGGGCGAGATCGCGCGTGTGCGCGCCGCCAGTTGGCGCAGCGGCTGCAGCGCACGCCGCACATGCCAGCCGGCGCCTGCGGCCACCACCGCACCGGCGGCCAGCGAGACGATGACCAGCACCCAGGCCCAGCGCTGGCCCATCGCGGCGTCGCGCGCGTAATCGACGCTGGAACGGGCGCGCAACGTACCGCCGGCCAGCCCGGGGGCGTCGATGACGAAGTCGCGCACCTGCACGTGCCGCGACGCGGCGAGGGTCGAAGCCATGGCATCCGCGTAGAGCAGGCTGCCGTCGGCGCGCCAGACCTGCAGCCGGGTGTTGGCGCGCATCGGCGCGTCGCTGCGCAGCCGCGCCAGCACCGCGGTCTCGCCGCCGGCGCGGGCCTCCAGCGTCAGCAGGTCGGACACCAGGCCGCAGCGCTCGGCCAGGTCCTGCAGGTTGCGCTCGACGATCATCATCTTGACCGAGAACCACGAGGCCGTGGAAAGCAGACCCAGCACGACCACGGTGAACAGCGCCAGCTTCTTCGACAGCCGGCCGCTGATCGAATGGCTGCAGATCGGCGAGCCGCATTCCTTCATGGCGCACGCTCCTCGAGCACGTAGCCCATGCCGCGCACGGTGTGCAGCAGCTTGGCCGGAAACGGCTCGTCGAGCTTGGCGCGCAGCCGGCGCACGGCAACCTCGACGATGTTGGTATCGGAATCGAAGTTCATGTCCCACACCTGCTCGGCCAGCGTGGTGCGCGACAGGATCTGCCCGCGCCGGCGCAGCAGCAGCGCCAGCAGGTTGAATTCCTTGGCCGTCAGGTCCAGCCGCTGGCTGTCGCGCTGGGCCTTGCGGCTGATCAGATCGAGCTCGAGGTCGGCCAGGCGAAGCTGCGTCGCGGGCTGGGCGCCGGCCGGCGTGCCGCGGCGCAGCAGCGCGCCCACGCGGGCCAGCAGTTCGCTGAAGGCAAACGGCTTGACAAGATAGTCGTCGGCGCCCTGCTCCAGGCCACGCACGCGGTCTTCGACGCGCTCACGCGCGGTGAG
>JANONH010000463.1:0-3496 GCA_031420735.1 Methylibium sp. | reverse complement strand
CGCGGCGCGCGACGCTCAAGCTGCTGGCCGGCATGGTGGGCGTGGGCTTCGACGAACTCGTGCGCCGCGACCACGCCCGGCGCCTGCGCTGGCTCACCGGCCTGGCCGGTGCCTCGACCCTGCTCACCGCCGTGCTCACGGTGCTCACCGTACTGGCCGTACAAGCCCGCAACGACGCACGCCAGCAACGCGAGCAGGCCGAAGGCCTGATCGAGTTCATGCTCGGCGACCTGCGCAAGAAACTCGAGCCCGTGGGCCGCCTCGACGTGCTCGACGCAGTGGGCGAAAAAGCCCTCGCCCACTACGACGCCCAATCCAGCGACTTCCTCGACGCCACGGCGCTCGGCCACCGCTCGCGCGCCCTGCACCTCATCGGCGAAATGCGGCAAAAGCGCGGCCAGCTCGCCGAAGCCCTGCTCGCCTACGAGCGCGCCGCAGCCACCACCAAGCGCTTGCTCGAAAAAGCCCCGCGCGACCCGCAACGCGTGTTCGACCATGCGCAGAGCGCCTTCTGGATCGGCTACGTGGCGCTGGAACGCGGCCTCGTGCCGCAGGCCGAGCGCGCTTTCCTCGAATACCGGCAACTGGCTCAGCGTCTGGTCGAGCTGCAGCCAGGGCATGCGCCGTGGCGGCTCGAGCTTGCGTACTCGACCACCAACCTCGGCGTGCTGCAGGTCGAGCATGGGCAGCCCGCGGAGTCGCTGGCGACTCTGGGTGAAGCGGCAGTGCTTTATAGAGCGCTGATGGAAGATGCGCCTGAACGGGCCGTCGATCTCGCGCACACCTATGGCTGGCAAGCCGTTGCGCACTTTCGACTCGCGCAGTACGAGCGGGCCATCGAAATGCAAGTTGCCAAGAAGGCGCTGTTTCTCGGCATGCCCGAGGCCAACAAAGACCAGCGTTTGCAGCAAGGTGTTCAGAACGCGAGCATGCAACTCGCCGCCTACGAATTGGCGCGCGGCGACGTCAGCGCGGCCAGGGAACACGCTCGGGAAGCCACCCTGCAGGCTGAGCGGCTGGCAGCAGCGGATCCGGCCAACCTGAATCATTTGGATGCGCAGTGCTACTCGCGCCTGCTTCTGGCCGAAACCGAGCTTCTGCTCGGCAACCAACGAGTGGCTCGCTTAGAGGTCTTGCGCATGTGGGCCGACCGTCCGCGGCTGCTGTCGGCTGACGCCAGCCAGATCGACGTCCACGTCGGCACCCTGGGCCGGGCGCTGGCGCTGGCCGCGCGCACCGCCGCCCTCTCACCTGCCCAATTGCTCAGTGAGATGAACGCCTACCTGGCCCATGTGGACCTTACCGTGGCCACCGGCACCGTGCTCGACCGCAGAAACCTGCACATCGTGGCGCTCGTGCATTACCAGCTCGGGCGCCTATTGCTGGCCCAAGGCAGGCGCGACGAGGGATTGCGGCATTGGCAAGCGGCTTCCGCTCGGCTTGGTGCAGTCGCGGCTGGCGACGACTTCGCTATCTTGCTGCTGCTCGCCAAAACACAGTGGGCGCTCGGCGAGCACGGTGCCGCACGCGCCCTGCTCGCCCGCATACAGGCTTCCCCCTTCCGGCACCCCGAGCTGGAAGTCCTCAGGCAAGAAATGGCGCCGCGGGCGGGGCCGCCGCCAAAGATAACGACTAAAAAAGGGAGTTTCCAATGAGCAACAAGGCCCAGGTCACCGTCGTCAACAACGTGGTGAGCGTGGACATCGACAAACTCAGACCCGACGACGCGCCCACCACGCTGGAGTGGAAGCTCAAGACGCCAGGATGGTCGTTCACCGCAACGGGCATCGTGATCGACAACGTGAGCGCGCAGTTCTCCAACCCGACCCGCAAGGACAACGGCAACACGTTTACCTGGGACGATGCCAATTCCGACGGTCTGACCTACAAGTACACCATCTGGGTACAGCAGGGGAGCAATGCCCCGATCGGCCTCGACCCTCTCATCACCAACAAAAAACCCCCGCTCTAAAGGTGGGCAACCCCAGCGAGGTGGTACTGCACCGCGTGCCTTTCTGACTCCCGACTCGAGGCAGCGAAGCTGGAATTCGAGGCCTGGCAAACGAAGCAAGGAGCCCGCTGATGAGCCGCAAGACCGACATCACGATCGAAGAAGGCAGCACCCATGTCTATGTCGACCTGGGCTATGTCGATGCCGCCGAGATGCAACGCAAGTCGCAACTCGCCGCTGAGATCGCTCGTGCCATCAAGGCCCGCCGACTGACCCAGCAAGGCGCCGCCGAGTTGCTTGGCGTGGACCAGTCCAAGGTCTCACGCATCACCCGCGGCCAGTTAACGCTCTCGGCACCTTCGTTGCGGCCGACGGCGACGCGGCGGCGTGTTTAACACCAGGCACGAGCCCGACGACGCACGCGAGCAAGCTCAAGTTGCCGAGATCGAGTCGAACGGCGGTGCGTCCCAGTCGAGCAGCTCCGCCAGGCGTTGGATCACCCACTGCGCTTCGGGTGGTGTGACGGTGGCGTCGCCAGCGAGCAGCCCACGGTGAATGCGCTCCAGCACGTCGGCCTGCGTGACGCCAAGCTCCCACAGCTTTGCCGAGGCGTGGTCGGTGAGCATCGTCGCCAAGTCTTCGCAGAGCTCGTAGCGCGCGGCGATTTCGTCGCGTGGTGCATTGGGCCTGGTACGGCCGGGCGCCATGAACAAGGCAATGAACGAGGGCGGAACAATGATCTGACTCTCGTCTGACATCTCGCGATTGTCACCGCGGGTGACGGTGACGGTTGCGACGCCCGGCTTGAACGGATTGGCGAACAAGGCGAACACGACCGCAACGCAATCCCGGCGCCGGCTGCACCGGTAAAAATCAGCCGGCAGCGTTTGCGCCGAGGCCGACCAAATGCCGGGCACGACGGCCACCCGCTTTCGAGCGGGCAGCGCCGACACGGCAATCATCTTCATGATCGGCGAGGGCGCAGGGGCTGGTTTACCCGCCTGCGCCGCCGCAACCCAGGCCGCGCCTGCAGTCGCTACTGCTTGGAGCCGGTCGCGCGGTGCGCCTGGTGGTTACCGCCCTCCAACCAGTTGGTGCAGTTGAGCCTGACTGTGCCCGAAGGCGACCTGATAAGGAAATACGCAGTATCTTGGCCGGCGCCAGGCTCGGCGGTGTCTGTCAGCCGAAAAACTATGGTCGCCGGCTGCTGATTAAAGGTGCCGTCACCCGAGCCGTCCATGGTGGTGAAAGGCGAGTTCGGGCGTTTGAAGTGCAACACGTCCACGCAGCGCGCCCAGGCGCTGGCGCTGCTCGAACGCTTGAACGCTTGAACGCTTGAACGGCAGGGAATGGTGCGGCTCGAGAAGTTCAGTGAGGCGGGCATCACCCGCCACCACGGTGGGTCGCATGGAGCGAGCCGGCGAGGTCGTGCGCCTCGCCCGAGGGCTCTACCAACTTACCGATGCCTCGCTCGATGCGCAGCAGTCGCTGGCCGAGGCGGCTATATGCGCTTTAAATGCAAGTGAGCGCACGACACGATCACTG
>JANONH010000462.1:0-2149 GCA_031420735.1 Methylibium sp. | reverse complement strand
CGTCTGCGGGTGGCCCGCCAAGGCGCACCGCTCTTTGTGCTGCACGATGGCCCGCCCTACGCCAACGGCAAGCTGCACATCGGCCACGCCGTCAACAAGATCCTGAAGGACATGGTGGTCAAGAGCCGCCAGCTGGCGGGTTTTGACGCGCGCTACGTGCCGGGTTGGGACTGCCACGGCCTGCCGATCGAAAACCAGATCGAGAAGGACCACGGACGCGGCCTGCCACGCGACAAGGTGCAGGCCTTGAGCCGTGCCTACGCGGGTGAACAGGTCGCCCAGCAGATGGTCGACTTCCAGCGCCTCGGGGTGCTGGGCGAATGGGACCACCCCTACCGCACGATGGACCGCGCCAATGAGGCCGGCGAAATCCGCGTGCTCAAGCGCATCATGGAGCGCGGCTTCGTCTATCGCGGCGCCAAGCCGGTGTACTGGTGCTTTGACTGCGGCTCATCGCTGGCAGAATTCGAGATCGAGTACGCCGACAAAGCCTCGCCAACGGTGGACGTGGCCTTCCCCGCCGCCGACCCCGCCGCACTCGCCGCCGCCTTCGGCTTGCCGGTGCTTAACAAGCCCGCCTTTGCCGTCATCTGGACCACCACACCCTGGACACTGCCGGCCAACCAGGCACTCAACCTGAACCCGACCCTGGTGTATGCGCTGGTGGACACCGACCGAGGCCTGTTGCTGCTGGCCGAAGCGCTGGTGGAAAAGTGCCTGGCGCGTTACGGGCTAACGGGCAAGGTGGTCGCCACCGCCCTGGGTGAAAAGCTCGAAGGCCTGAACTTCCACCACCCGCTGGCCGACACGCACGAAGGCTACCGCCGCCTGAGCCCCGTCTACCTGGCTGACTACGCCACGGCAGAAGACGGCACCGGCATCGTGCACTCGGCGCCAGCCTACGGCGTGGAGGACTTCAACTCCTGCGTGGCGCACGGCATGGCGCACGATGACATCCTCAACCCCGTGCAGGGCGACGGCGTCTATGAGGCCGCGCTGCCGCTCTTTGGCGGCATGCACATCTGGAAGGCCAACCCGCGCATCGTGGAAGTGCTGGCGCAGAGCGACCGCCTGCTGGCGAGTTCGAAGCTGACCCACAGCTACCCGCACTGCTGGCGCCACAAGACGCCGGTGATCTACCGCGCCGCAGCGCAGTGGTTCGTCCGCATGGACGAGGCGAGCCCCGAAACCGCCGGTGTCTTCACATCGGCCGCACCGTTGAAGACGCTGCGCCAGACCGCACTCGAAGCGATCGCGGCAACGAGTTTCTACCCCGAGAACGGCCGGGTTCGCCTGCGCGACATGATTGCCAG
The DNA here is from genome assembly GCA_031420735.1 of Methylibium sp. Classification (GTDB taxonomy): domain Bacteria; phylum Pseudomonadota; class Gammaproteobacteria; order Burkholderiales; family Burkholderiaceae_C; genus Methylibium. The sequence continues at coordinate 836 of JANONH010000462.1, read as the reverse complement.
CCGGCCCGACTGGTGCATCAGCCGGCAGCGCAACTGGGGCGTGCCGCTGCCGTTTTTCCTGCACAAGGACAGCGGCGAACTGCACCCCGATACGCTGGCGCTGATCGACCGCGCCGCGGCCGTCATCGAGAAGGGCGGGGTCGAGGCTTGGTCGCGCCTGCGCGCCGAGGACGTGCTGGGCGACGAGGCGGCGCACTACACCAAGAGCAACGACATCCTCGACGTCTGGTTCGACTCGGGATCGACCTTCTCGCACGTGCTGCGCGGCAGCCACCCGGGCGTCACCGGCCCTGTTCACGACAACAGCGACGGCCCCGAGGCCGACCTTTACCTCGAAGGCCACGACCAGCACCGCGGCTGGTTCCACTCGTCGCTGCTGATCGCCTGCGCGGCCGAGGGGCGTGCGCCGTACCGCGGCCTCTTGACCCACGGCTTCGCGGTCGACGGGTCGGGCCGCAAGCTCAGCAAGAGCCTGGGCAACTTCGTCTCGCTGCAGGAGACGAGCAGCAAGCTCGGCGCCGAGATCATCCGGCTGTGGTGCGCCGCGACCGACTATTCGGGCGACCTGTCGATCGACGACAAGATCCTCGCCCGCGTCGTCGACGGCTACCGCCGCATTCGCAATACGCTGCGTTTCCTGCTCGCCAATACCAGCGATTTCGACGCCGATGCCGACGCGGTGCCGCTCGCGCAGATGCTCGAGATCGACCGCTGGGCGCTGGCGCGAACTGCGCAACTGCAGGCCGAGATGGTGGGCAGCTTCGAACCTGCGCGCGGGGTCTTCGAAGGCGGCCACTACGGCGTCTACGAGTTCCATCCGGTGGTCGGCAAGCTGC
>JANONH010000461.1:0-1919 GCA_031420735.1 Methylibium sp. | reverse complement strand
CTTCGAGCACCGCGCCCTCTTCCTTGCCCGGCTGCCACTGCACCACCTCTTCGATCTTCTTGGCCAGCGCGAAATCTTTCTCGGTGATGCCCTTGGCGGCATGGTTCACGAGCTTGACGATCACGAAGGCGTAGCTCACCGCCAAGTCGGGGTGGTGCCAGGCGGCTTCGGCGAGGTGGCCCACGGTGTTCACGACCATCAGGGTGGCCTTCCAGCCGCTGGTCTTGTATTTGCGGCGGATCCAGCCATCTTCAAAAATCCAGTGCGGCAGCTCGGCCGCCAGCCGCGCCTGCACTTCTTCGGGCGTATAGGGTTCGTCGGGTTTCTTGGCGCGCCACTGTGTCATTGCCGTCTCCTTGAATTACAAAACGCAGGCGTTCGGCCCGCGCGCTCGTCACGCTTCACCACACCACCGGCTCCGGCTGGAGCCGGATGCCGAACCTGCCGTACACACTCTCCTGGATGGCGCTGGCCAGCGTGACGATCTCGCCGCCGATCGCTTGGCCGCGGTTCACCAGCACCAGCGCCTGTTTCTCGTAGACCCCGGCCTGGCCGATGGACTTGCCCTTCCAGCCGCAGGCGTCGATCAGCCAGCCGGCGGCTAGCTTGAAGCTGCCGTCGGGCAGCGCGTAGTGCACGATAGCCGGGTCGCGCGCGATGATGTCGCGGCATTGCTCGGGGGTCACGACCGGGTTCTTGAAAAAGCTGCCGGCGTTGCCAATGCGCGCCGGGTCGGGCAGCTTGCTGCGGCGGATCTCGCAGACCCAGTCGAACACCTGCTCGGGGCTCGGGTGCGTGATGCCGGTCTCGGCGATGCGGCGTTCGATGTCGAGGTAGCCGAGCACCGCCTTGGGCGGCTGGGGCAAGGCGAAGCGCACCTGCGTGATGAGGCAGCGGCCGGCCAGGCCCGCCGCGCCGCCGTGCTTGAAGATGCTGTCGCGGTAGCCGAAGCGGCAGCCTTCGGCGTCGAGCGTGAAAAGCTTGCCGCTCGTGAGGTCGATGGCGTCGAGCGAGTCGAAGCGATCTTCGAGCTCCACTCCGTAGGCGCCGATGTTCTGCACCGGTGACGCGCCCACGCTGCCGGGAATGAGCGCGAGGTTCTCGAGGCCCGGCATGCCGCTCGCGAGCGTCCAGGCCACGAACTCGTGCCAGTTCTCGCCCGCCCCGGCTTCGACCACCACCGAGCGCGCGCTCTGCGAGACCACGCGCCGGCCCATGATTTCGACCTTGAGCACCAGCGCCTGCAGGTCGTGCGTGAGCACCACATTGCTGCCGCCGCCGAGCACCAGCTTGGGCATTGTGCCCAGCGCCGGGTCGGCGAGAGCGCAAAAAACGTCGTCCGCGCTCTTCACCCGCAGCAAGCGGCGGGCGATGGCGGGCAGCCCGAAGGTGTTGTAGGGCCGAAGACTCACATTGCTTTCGGTCGCAAGAGCATGGGACATGGCAGAATTTTCGTTCATTCGACATACCCCACTCGCCCGAGCGACCCGCACCCCATGCCCAGCTTCGACACCGTGCTCGAACCCAATCTTGTAGAGGTGCGCAATGCCTGCGACCAGACCAGCAAGGAAATCGCCACGCGCTTTGACTTCAAGGGCTCGTCGGCCAAGGTCGAACTGAAGGAAAAAGACATCACGCTCTATGCCGACAGCGACTTCCAGCTCACGCAGGTGCTCGACATCCTGCTGCTCAAGTTCGCCAAGCGCGGCGTCGATGCGCGCTTTCTCGACACCAGCGCCAAGGTCGAAAAGATCGGCGGCGACAAGGTCAAGCAGCTCGTCAAGGTCAAGGCCGGCATCGACGCCGAGACCGCCAAGAAGATTCAGCAGCTCGTCAAGGCCAGCAAGTTGAAGGTCCAGGCCGCCATCCAGGGCGACACGGTGCGCATCACCGGCACCAAGCGCGACGACCTGCAGGCC
>JANONH010000460.1:0-4368 GCA_031420735.1 Methylibium sp. | reverse complement strand
GCCCTGGCGCGCGCCATGCGGCGTCTCGGGGCCCTTGCCGTGCGGTGTGAAGCCACGGCTGAACTCGCCCTCGGAGAGCCGCGTCGTGCCGGCCGGGAGGTCCACCAACACCCAGTGGAAAAAATCCAGCCGCGGCAGGTCATCGGGCACTTCGCGACCCGGCTGGTTCACGTCGTCGGGGCGGCTCGGGACGTCGGGGTCGTGGCAGACGAGCGCGAAACTCCGGGTGCCGGGCGGCACGCCGCTCCAGGCGAGCGGCGGCGAAACATTCTCCGCAAAGGCCACCGTGGTGGTGGCGTCGACGCGGCCGGCTGCGTAGCGCTCGGGAATCGGGCCAGCGTCGGCCCAGGCGTTGGACTGAAGTTTCATGTTCAGACTCCCCAGACGATGTCTTGTCGGGCGCCGCTGGCACGGCGCATCATCTCCACCAGCGGCCAAGCGCGCTGACGCATGGTGACGCCCTCGCGGGGGCTGCCGGTAGCGCCGGCTTGTTGCGCCTGCACATCGGCGTCTTTGCGAGTCGCCTCGTCGAGCCGGATCGCGGCCTCGAGGGCTTCGATCAAGGCCGGCAGGTCGGCCGATTGGAAAATACCTTTGGGAGCCGGCTCGCGGCCCATGCTGCGCAGAATGGCGTCGCCTACTGGGGCCGTCATGATGACGTCTCCGGCGGCTTTGGATTTGAATTTGTAGAGCATGGTTGCGGCATTTTCGCTAGAGCGGAGCGTCGGGACAGGCTTGCGTGGAACAGAAGGCGAACTTGCCAGTGCGCAGGCAAGCCGGCATTTGCCCCGGGTTAAGCCGGAGTGTGGCGCGCCAAGAATAACGGCATCGCAAGCCCGCCTTTGCGGCGCGCTGTCGTGGCATCGCCTCCATGGCGACGTAAAGGTGAGCGTGGCGCAAAAAGTGGCCGACGCCTCGGCGCTGGAATTGGCAAGCAAGGACCGTTCTGCAGCCCGCACCCGAGTCTGGAGACAAGAGATGATGAACCGAGCGAAAGCCAGCCTTTTACTGGTGGTCGTGGCCATTCTTGGTGCGGGCATCGCCTGGCGTTGGCAGCGGGACGGCGGGCAAGCCGCACACGACCCGGCACGGCAAACACCCGTGCTCGAGCCGCTACAAAGCGCGCAGCCACCCGCGCAGCGCGCAGCCCAGGCGGGATCGCAGCCGTTGGGCGAAATCTTCAGGGCGCGTGCGCAAGAGGCCCGAAAGGCCTGGCTGCAGAACACGCCGCCCGAGCTGCGCGCCAAGCAGCAGGCCACCGCGCAAAGGGAGTTCGACCAAGCCGAGTCGGAAATCCGCTCGCACGCGGCGCAGCGGGCGGCGTCGGCGGCAAGCGAGGTGATGCCGGCCAAAAAATGAAAACGCCGCCGCCCGGGCGAGCGCTCGGGCGGCGGCGTGGGGGCGCGAGCGCGCGGACGTCAGAAGGTCGAGGTGGCGTCCATCGCGGCCTGCGCGGCCGCAATTTGCGCCTCGGTCGGAAGCAGGCTCAAGGCCTGCGTGGCGGGGCCGTCCAGTGCGGCTTGTGCGGCGACGATGTCGGCCTCGCTGGGCAGGCCGTTGATCGCAGGCCCCGCGGTGCCGTCAAGCGCCGCTTGCGATGCCGTAATGCCAGCGGCACTGTTGGGCGCCACCGGCACCGGGCCGTCGGAGCCGCCACCGCAAGCGGCTAAAAACAGGGCGGCCGCCAGCGCACACAAGGCCCGCAAGCGCGGCGCGCAGCCGGGTGCGGCTTGGGTTGAAACAGGAAGGTTCATCGCAGCACCCCTTACTCCGTGAGTGGCGGCAGCGCCACGATGTGGGAACCATCGGGACTGCACGCGGCATGAGCGAAGCCATTGCCCGGGTCATAAATGGCATTGTCCGAAGTGGTGTTAGCCGTACTGTTGACGACAGCGGGCGCCAAGCCGCTGGGGACGCCATTGATAATGCTCAGCGCAGTATTGGCTGCCAGGCCGGCGCGCAGCTTCCAGGCAATGTTGTGGTCGGCACAGGACGAATCGCCGCTGACGCCGACAGCGCCGATCTTGGTCGTCTTGGCACTGTAGAGTGCCAGCCCGCCGCCAAATACATTGATACCGCCAGGCTTGAGCCCGACCATCGGATCGTTGACGCTGCCGTACTTGGTGGGGTCACCGCGATAGACGACCCGTGGATCGACCGGGTTGCTGTGCTGCAGGCCGTAGAGCGAGCCGCCGGGTTGCACGGCGGTAAACAGGTTGGCGGTGGCAATCGCGAGACCAGGCAGGCTAAAGCCGTTGGCCGTGTAGGCCTTTTGCGCCGAAATGACGCGGCTATTGAGCCAGGCATCGCCGATCTCACCGCTGGAAGCCACTGCGCAAACGACGCCGTACTGGTTGACGACCGTGGCCCACATTGGCAGATTGAATCCGCCGTTGGCGCCGACCACTGCGCTCAGTGCACTTTTTAGGGTGGCGTTGTCGGGCAAGCCGACGCAGTCATTGGCAGCACGCGCCGTTCCAACCGAAAGGAAAACACAGGCAACAGCCACGGCCTTGAAGTGCCACTTCAATGGCGATGCAATCGCAAGAGAGTCGAACTTGATGTCTTGGTAGCTCATCGGGGTCTCCTTTAAAGAGGGTGGCAAGCGCAGCGCAGCGCAGCGCAGCGCAGCGCAAAAATACTGCATGCCACGCGCGACCGTAGCCATCCCGTGTTTACCCGCGATGAACTCGGGGCGGCGCGTCAGTCGAGGACACGTTGCGCCGCCATCGGGGACAAACGCCCTATTCTTGCTTCGCGAATGCAGACCAGACCCGGGCGTGCAAGCCCCGACTGTTCAACGATCGATGCGCGTGGAGAGAACGATGGCGGAGGTGGTGCGCTCGACGCCGCCGAGCGCCCCGATGCGGTCGATGAGCCGGTCTAGCTCAGGCACGGACGGCGCGGCGATCACTGCCAGCAAGTCGAAGGGGCCGCTCACCGAGTGCAAGCTGCGCACGGCCGGGATCTTGCGCAACATGGCTTCGATCGCGCCGCTTTGCTTGGGCCCCAAGGTGATCATCACGTGGGCCCGCACCAGCGCGGCCTCGACCGCGTCGTCGGTGCGAACGGAGTAGCCCGTGATCACACGCTCGCGCTCGAGCCTTGCGATGCGGCTTTGGACCGTGGTGCGCGACAGGCTCAGTTCACGCGCCAGGTCGGCGGTGGAACGGCGCGCGTTTTCCCGCAGCAGCCCGAGTAGAGCGCGATCGGTGGGGTCGAGATTGAACATGCTGGAAACCAAGGTTCGGCGAATCGCCGAAGTGTGACCGTGCTTTCGTCGATTTTCCAGGTGATTTCGACCACCAGCGCGGCGATGCTTGAAGCCTGGACCCGACTTCTCTGGAGCGCCTCATGCATTCCGTCCTTGTGCTCGGTGGTGGCAAGATCGGCGCGGTGGTGGCGGAGTTGCTGGCCCATGCGACGACGCAAGGCTGCGGCGACTACCACGTCACCCTGGCCGACTGCTGTGGCGCCGCACTGGCCGGTGCGCCAAGACACCCTCGCATCGACACCCTGCTGCTCGACGTCTGCGACAGCGCCGCGTTGCAAGCTGCATTGCGAGGCCGCTTTGCCGTACTGAGCGCGCTGCCCTACATGCTGTCTGTCGGAGTGGCCGAAGCGGCACGCGGCGACGCCGGTCGGCCGGGCTGCCACTACCTGGACTTGACCGAAGACGTGGCAAGCACGCGGCGCATCCGGCAGATCGCCGCGGACGCGGCTCACGCCTTCATACCGCAGTGCGGGCTTGCGCCGGGTTTCGTGGGCATCGTGGCGGCCGATCTCGCCAGAAGCTTCAAGACCCTGGACACCGTGCGCATGCGCGTGGGCGCCTTGCCGGTCTTCCCGAGCAATTCGCTGAACTACAACCTCACCTGGAGCACCGAGGGCGTGATCAACGAGTACTGCGAGAGTTGCGAAGCGATCGCCGACGGGCGGCGCATTCAGGTGCCTGCGCTGGAGGAGCGCGAGGAGTTCTCCCTGGATGGCGTGCTGTATGAGGCTTTCAACACCTCCGGCGGCCTTGGCACCCTGTGCGAGACCTTGGACGGCCAGGTTCGCACGCTCAACTACCGCACCATCCGCTACCCGGGCCACGCCGCGGTCATGAAGACGCTGTTGCACGACCTGCGACTCAAGGACCGGCGCGGGCTCTTGAAAGACATTCTGGAGAACGCCCTTGCGGCCACGACACAAGACGTGGTCATCGTCTTCGTCACCGCTTCGGGCCTGCGCGACCTGGGCCAAGGCGAAATGCGCTTCATGCAGGAAAGCGTCGTGCGAAAGATCTACAGCCAGGTGCTTCATGGCAGCGTGCGCAGCGCCATCCAGATCACCACGGCTTCTTCGCTATGCGCCGTCCTCGAC
>JANONH010000459.1:0-2431 GCA_031420735.1 Methylibium sp. | reverse complement strand
GCCTCGAAACCTTGCAAACGCTCCACATCGCGCAAACCAGGTTTTATGAGAGTTCCGTCGGCCAGCATGACGGCAGGTGGCGAAGGAATCCCGATCGTGCTGCCGTTCTTCAATGTCGGGACAGCATCGACCGCCCACCCCAGGCCGCCCAGTCCTTCGGTCCAATAAAAGCCGTGCGCCAGATCGCCGATTGCCGTCTTGGGCCGCAGGAGCGGCCGATCGTCGGCGAGCAGTACGTCGGCCGGATCGAATTCGCGCGATGCAACGAGGAAGACGCGTTCACGTCGCTGCGGCAGGCCAAAGCCAAAAGTGTCGACAACACGATAGGCCCAGCGGTAGCCACGTCGCTCGAATTCGGTGACGATGGCACGCATTGCGCTGCCGCCGTTCAGCTGAAGCATGAATGGCACGTTTTCCAAAATGACGGTCGGAACGCGACGACGGGACAAGAGGCGGAATACTTCGCCGATGAGACCGGACCGTTCGCCCTCGAGGCCTGCCGTACGACCAGCTTGGCTCAAGTCTTGACACGGAAAACCGGCGCAGATTGCATCGACCGAGGCCGGCAGGGACTTGATCCGTGTGATGTCGTCGCGGTAATCCACGCCGGGGAAACGCGCCTCGAGCACCGCCTTCGCCGCGGGAAGGACGTCGCAGACGAGCTCAGTCGTGTGTCCCGCCTGGTGCATGCCCAGCTCGAAACCACCGATTCCTGCAAAGAGGCCTGCAATGCGCATATGTATATCCGTACAGTGGTGGCCGCAATGGTACCGAAGCGAACCGACTTGCGGCAAGCCATTTGCAAAAACTTCGGCATGTCTGCATTCATGGGGTCAAAGCCGCGGGTCGGTGCTTGTTCTCCCCTTTCAGGTGGCAGCAAGCGATACGCCCTCAGCCCGGCGCCGCCACGTAGCCCCGCGGTATGGCCGCCAGCAGCCTTTGCGTGTAGGCCTCACGCGGCTGGCCCAACAGCGCCTCGACGCCGTTCCTCTCGACCACTTCGCCGTCCTTCATGACCAGCACCTCGTCGGCGACGAAGCGCACCACGGCGAGGTCGTGGCTGATGAAGACGTAGGCCAGGCCGAGTTCGTCTTGCAGGTCCTTGAGCAGGTTGAGCACCTGCGCCTGCACCGAGACGTCGAGCGCGCTGACCGCTTCGTCGAGCACCAGCACTTCGGGGTCGAGCGTGAGGCAGCGCGCGATGGCGATGCGCTGGCGCTGGCCGCCCGAGAATTCATGCGGGTACTTGTTCCAGGCGCTGTCGTCCAAACCCACCTTTGCGAGCAGCGCGCGCGCCTTGGCTTCGCGGCCCGAGGCGTCGCCTTCGAGCCGGTGGATCGCCATCGGCTCGACCAGGGTCTGGCCGATGGTGAAGCGCGGGTTGAGCGAGGCATAGGGGTTCTGGAACACGACCTGGAGCTTCTGGCGCATCGGCAGCCATTCGCGTTTGCCGAGCTGAAGCAGGTCGCGCGCCGCGCCGCCCGCTGCGCTCTGGAAAAAGGCGCTGCCGGCCACCGGGCCGCCGCTGGCTTCATGCAGGCGCAACAGCGCCAGGCCGGTGGTGGTCTTGCCCGAGCCCGACTCGCCGACGATGCCCAGGGTGTGGCCGCGCCTCAGCTCGAAGCTCACGCCCTTGACGGCCCGAAAGGCCTTGCGACCGAAGATGCCGCTGCGCACCCAGAAGCTCTTCTCGAGCGACTGCACTTTCAGCACCACCGGCGCCTGCGGATCCTTCGGCTTGGCGACGAGCGGGGCGGGCGCTTTCGAGCGTGGGTCGGTGGCGGCGTAGCGGCTGCGCCCGGCCGCAGCGATGTGGTCGTCGATCACCATCAGTCGCGCGGGCGGCGTGGCCAGCGTGGGGCGGCAGGCGAGCAGGGCACGCGTGTAGGCGTTTTCGGGCGCGGCAAAGATGCGCGCCACGTCGCCCTGCTCGCGCACCGTGCCCTCGCGCATGACCACCACCTGGTCGGCAATCTCGCCCACCACGCCGAGGTCGTGGCTGATGAACAGCATGCTCATGCGGTGGCGCCGCTTGAGCCCCGCGAGCAGCTCGAGGATCTGGCGCTGGATGGTGACGTCGAGCGCGGTGGTCGGTTCGTCGGCGATCAGCAGCTTGGGTTCGCAGGCGATCGCCATGGCGATCATGACGCGCTGCTGCTGGCCGCCCGAGAGCTCGTGCGGATAGGCGCCGACGCGCCGCTGCGGCTCGGGCAGGCCCACTTCGGCGAGCAGCGCCAGCACCCGCTCCCTGGCCTGGCGCCGGCCCATGCCCAGGTGCACGCGTAGCGGCTCGGCCAACTGGTCGCCCACGCTGAGCACCGGGTTGAGCGAGCTCATCGGGTCCTGGAACACGCAGGCGATGTCCTTGCCGCGCAAGGCCCGCAGCTCGCCCGACGAGGCGCCCAGCAGGTCGCGGCCGAGGAAGGCGATG
>JANONH010000458.1:0-2767 GCA_031420735.1 Methylibium sp. | reverse complement strand
GGCCGGCGGCAGTGGATCGCCGGCGCGCTGGTGAACACACCGGAGAACCTGGCCGCCTGGATCCGCGACCCGCAGCGTTTCAAGCCCCACAGCGCGATGCCGGCGATGGGCGTCAGCCACAACGATGCGCAGGCCATGGCCGCGTACCTCGGTAGCTTGCATTGACACCGCGGCCGTACCTGGCCGTACCTGGCCGGCCTGTGCGGCGTGTGCAGCCTGTGCAGCCTGTGCAGCGTGACCGGCGGGCATGCGACTTGCCGATGAAGGTTTCTACTTTTCAAGGAGATTTTTATGAACTTCATTATCTGGCTGGTCGTCGGTGGCCTCATCGGTTGGGTTGCCAGCATGATCATGAAAACCGATGGCCAGCAAGGCCTGTTTCTGAACGTGATCGTGGGCATCGTCGGCGCCATGCTGGGTGGCTGGTTCATCTCGCCGCTGGTGGGCGCGGGCACCATCAACGACGGCTCGTTCAGTGTCGGCGCACTGGGGGTCTCGCTGTTGGGTGCGGTGGTCCTGCTGGCGATCGTCAACCTGTTCCGCCGCGGGTCGGCACGCTGACGCTTGCCGCTGTGGCGCCGCCTGTTGCCGCGGTTCAGCACGGTCAGTCGGGCAGCGACGGGCCTGGCAGGGCGGCCCGTCGCATTTGCGCCAGATGATCGGCCGCCACCGGCTGGCGCAGGGAGCTGCAGCCGGTCAGCCCGTTTTCTCAGCCCGTTTTGTCCTGCGCTGTCGTCGTTGATCAGCACCGCCGGCCAGTACCGCAGGCGTCAGCGTTTTAGGGCCCCTCGCACATCGGCAATCTTTGCGGCAAGTCGCTGGCTGAAGTGCTTGCGGTGGCAGTGCCCCCGATTGACGCCTTGCTGCAAGCAGCAACAACGGCCATCGCCGATCGCGGTCGCGTGCGCGTGCGCGGGCACCCCACTTGCCTGCGCTGGTCATCACCACTGGTCGCGAGGCGGTACGAAATGCCAACAGCTTGGCCCACAGCTTGTCTTCAAACGCTGGCAACACCATGGCTGGTCGCCCTGCTCATCGGCTGCGGGGAGCGCAGCCAACTGCTTGACCACGCCGGCGTCGGCCCGCAGCCAGCGCTGCCGGAACCGGTCACCACGCTGCTACCCACGGTCAACATCGCGCCCGCGTTGGGCTGGCCCAGCGGGCAAACACCGCGACCGGCAGCCGCGACGCAAGTCAACGCCTTTGCCACGGGCTTGAACCACCCGCGTTGGCTGCATGTGCTGCCCGGCGGCGATGTCTTGGTGGCCGAGACCAACGCGCCGCCACGGCCGGAGGCCGGCGGCAGCATCAAGGGCTGGGTGATGAAGAAGGTGATGGCGCGCGCCGGTGCAGGTGTGCCGAGCGCGAACCGCATCACTCTGCTGCGCGACGCCGACGGCGACGGGCGTGCAGAGGTTCGCACGGTCTTTCTTGAAGGACTGAACTCGCCGTTCGGCATGGCGCTGGTCGGTGATCGCTTCTATGTGGCCCACACCGACGCCGTCTGGGAATATGCCTACCAGGCCGGCCAAACCCGTATCGAGGGCGCCGGACGCCGCCTGACCGATTTGCCCGCCGGCCCGTTGAACCACCACTGGACCAAAGCGCTGGTCGCCAGCACCGACGGCACCCGCCTGTACGCCACCGTGGGCAGCAACAGCAACGTGGCCGAAAACGGACTGGCCGTTGAAGAGGGTCGCGCTTCAATCTGGGAGATCGACCGTGCCAGTGGCAGCAAGCGGCTGTTCGCCAGCGGCTTGCGCAACCCCAATGGCATGGCCTGGGTGGTTCCCACCGGCGCGCTGTGGACGGTGGTCAACGAGCGCGACGAACTGGGCAGCGACCTGGTCCCCGACTATCTCACCGCGGTTCGTGACGGTGGCTTCTACGGTTGGCCGTACAGCTGGTACGGCAGCCATGTCGACACGCGGGTTCAGCCACCACGCCCGGATCTGGTGGCCCGCGCCATCGTGCCGGACTACGCGCTCGGCTCCCATGTGGCGCCACTCGGCCTGGCCTATGGCAGCGGTGGTGCACTGATCGCGGCATTGGCCGTCAAAGGCTCCGCCCAACCCGCTGCACAAGGCATGTTCGTCGGTCTGCACGGCTCCTGGAACCGGCGGCCTCATGCCGGCTACAAGGTTATCTTCGTGCCCTTCGTCGACGGTCGCCCCCAGGGCCAGCCAGTGGACGTGCTGACCGGCTTTCTCAGCCCGGACGGTGATGCCTGGGGCCGCCCGGTGGGGGTGGTGTTGGACGCCAGTGGCGCCTTGTTGGTGGCCGACGATGTGGGCAACGCGGTCTGGCGGGTGACTGGCCGCTGAATCCAATGCTGGGTTCAGCGGCCGCTTGGGCCGCTTGGTCCCCTGTGCCGCGGCGCTTTCTGCCGACTCGTGCAAGTTTGCGCTGGGCTTGGGAGGGGCGCGCTGCCAGCCGCGCCCCCGCCGCTCAGGTCAGTGGTGTCGGTTCGTTGGTGTCGTCTGCCGGGACAGCGAAACTGTCGTTGATGGTCAACGGTTCCGATGACTCGTCACTGGCGCTCAGGCTCAGAAGGTAGCTGACGAACGCGGCCGTGCTGATGCCCGCGCTGCCCGGTACTTCGGTGATGACCGGCAACGACGCGGGATCGTCATCGTCGTCGTGCCAGCAGCCGGCCAAGGCAACAACCACGGCGAGTCCGGTCGCTGTCAACAGCTTGCGGTGGATCTTCATGTCGGCCTCACGGGTAGACCGTGCCAGCGGCGGCGGTCGGGTTCAGGTTGCCAGG
>JANONH010000457.1:0-1782 GCA_031420735.1 Methylibium sp. | reverse complement strand
CGCTCCACCCTGCTGTCCGCCACGCCGTCGCGGACCGAGGTCAGCCCGCCGTCGCAGCGCCACCCGCCAGCGGGGTCGTGCAGGCAGCGGCGGATGTTCGGGTTGATGGCGCCGACCCCGGTGGCCGCCGCGCTGCCGCCGAACCGGTTGCCCGAGGTGCGATCCGACTTCCTCGACTGCCTGGCCGACATCGACCCGGTGCACGCCCAGCCGGTGCAGACCCGCATCGACGTCGCTCGTTCGCTGCGCGACCTGTGGCACCTGCGGGCCGAGGTCTACCGCGTGGTGTCGCTCGCCCACAGCCAGACCGAGGCCAGCCAGCGTGTGGCGGGCCTGAACCGCCACTTCCCGACGCGCTCACCTCGTTCGCAGTTCGCGCCACTCTGAGCGCAGCGCCGCCACCGTTTTTTTTCTGCACGCCCCGACCCATGCAACCAGCTGACGCACCCCGCCATTTCCTGCCCGGCCCCGGCATGCCCGGCGCCGGCCTGCCCCACGACCGCCACGCCCGCCTGGCGGCGCGGCGCGCATTCATGGACCTGAAGGTCGGTTTCATCGCGGCCCTGGGCGTGCTGGACGACGACGACAGCGCCGCCGAATGGCTGCGCCAGCAGGCGCACAGCGCCGAGGAGCCGGTCGACCTGTGGTTGCTGCGGGCCCCGGTGTTCGCGGCCCTGGCCGGCGGCCTGCCCGAGCGCCGGCTGGCACGCCAAGCGCTGCGCCGCAACCTCGACCTGCTGTTCCCCGATACCGAGATCGGCTGCCCGACCTCGGTCTTCGCCTCGCTGTACTGAGGGGCCCCAAGGCCGGCCAAGGACGGCCGTCCCCCGCGGGGATCAAGGAAAGTGGCCAAGCCACATTTCCCTGAGAACTGAACCGCGCCGGCCCGACCCGGTTCAGGCCTTCACACGCGCCTTGAAGCTGCGCTTGAACTTCTCGACCTTGGGCGCGACGACGAACGCGCAATAGCCCTGGCCCGGGTTGTTGGCGAAATAGTGCTGGTGGTAGTCCTCGGCACGCGAGTAGTTGCGCCGCGGCTTGATCTCCGTCACCACGCGGCCACCGTGCGCCTGCTGCGCCTCGGCCAGCACCGCGCGCGCCACCTCTTCCTGCGCCGCGTCGCCCTCGTTCAGGTAGATGCCGCTGCGGTACTGCGGGCCGGCGTCGTTGCCCTGGCGGTTGAGCGTGGTCGGGTCGTGGATGTGGAAGAAGATCTCCAGCACCTCGCGCAGCGCGATGCGGTCGGCGTCGAAGCTGACCTGAACCACCTCGGCATGGCCGGTGTCGCCGCCGCACACCTGCTCGTAGGTCGGCCGCACGACATGGCCGTTGCAGTAGCCGCTCTCGACGGCAGTGATGCCATCGACGAGCTCGAACACGGCCTCGACGCACCAGAAGCAGCCGCCGCCGAGGGTGATGGTCTGGACCTGCATGGCTGATCTCCTGGTGGCTGCGGGGCGGTCGGCAACCTGGCCGACTCTTTACACTCGGCAGCTTATCCGCCCACCAGCCCGCCCGCGCGGCGGCCAAGGAAAACCCGCCATGGCAACCCGGTTCCAATGGGAAGACCCGTTCTTCCTCGACAGCCAGCTCAGCGACGACGAACGTGCGGTGCGCGACGCCGCTGCCACCTACTGCCAGGAGCGGCTGCAGACGCGGGTGCTGATGGCCGCGCGCCACGAGACCTTCGACCGCAGCATCATGTCCGAGATGGGTGCGCTCGGCCTGTTGGGGAGCACGATCGAAGGCTATGGCTGCGCCGGCCTGAACCATGTCTGCTAC
>JANONH010000456.1:0-2179 GCA_031420735.1 Methylibium sp. | reverse complement strand
GCGGCCCGCCCGGAGTGGTTTACCAAAGACAAGGCCCTCGACGCCGAAGTCGACCGCCGCTTCGGCGCCGAGATCGAGGCCGCGCTCAAGGGCAAGCTCGACCACTGGCAGGCCAGCGCCGAAGGCAGCCTGGCCCTGGTGATGCTGCTCGACCAATTTACCCGCAATGTTTTTCGTTGCACGCGCCGCGCCTTTGCCGGCGACGCCAGGGCCCTCGCGGTCGCACGGCGCATGGTCGCCGCAGGGCAGGACCAGGCGCTCGTGCCGCTGCGGCGCGTCTTCGTCTACCTGCCCTTCGAGCACGCCGAAGACAGCGCCGCGCAAGACGACAGCGTGCGCCTGTTCACGGCCCTGGCTGCGCCGGGCCATGCAGGCCTTGCGGCCGGCGCGCCGCATGCAGCCACGCTGGCCAATTACCTCGACTACGCCGAGCGCCACCGCGATGTCATTCGGCGCTTTGGTCGCTTTCCGCACCGCAATGCCCTGCTCGGGCGCTCGAGCACGGCGCAGGAAACCGAGTTTTTGGAGCAACCGGGCTCGGGGTTTTAGCAGCCGCCTGCAGGCGCGTCGAGTCGAGCGTTTGGCCGCCCTTGCGGGCTGGCGGCCGGGCAGGACGGGCGTTGCAGGGCGCCTTGAGCTGTGGCGAGCTGCGCCGCCCCGACACCGCGCTCTTTTTCGCCGACGCCAATGGCGTCGCGAAATAGTATTAGCCCAGCGGTGGATTGCGGGCGATCTGCGCGCGCGCGGCATCCATGGCGACCCACGGCTGCGCGTGCTCGCACCAGATGTCCATCTGCGGTTTGACCTGCGCGGTGTCGTCGAGCGAGCCGCTCTTCAAAAACACCAGGGCCGGCGCGGCCGTCACTTCGCTCATGATGGACGAGCCGCAGTGGCCGCAAAACTTGCGCTTGACCGCCATGCCGCTCTCGGTGTCCTTGTCCTCGTAGCTCACCAGCGCGCCTTCGAGCACCAGGCTCTCGCGCGGCAGGCCGAGCACGGTGGAGAACGGCGAACCCGAAGTCTTCTGGCAGTGTTTGCAATGGCAGTTGGCGGTGAACAGCGGCTCGGCGCTGGCCCGGTAACGCACGCGTCCGCACAAGCAGCCGCCGGTGATGTCGGTCATGAACTTGCCCTCCTTGGGCGAAAAACGCCGCCCGCTGCGGCCGTGGCAAGTTAACACCGCACCTGCCGTTCGGCCACCCCTGGGGCTGCGCGTTTACCCGCGCGGCCGCACCGCCTGCAGCCTGCGCGTGGGGCTTGGTCATGCCGCTTGGGCGTGTGCAGAATTGTCCGCAGCAGGACCGTCGCTGCGGCCGTGCATGCGGCACAAGACCTTGGCGAGGGCGCCGCACGGGCGCAGGCTTTCAGAGCCTTCCGACGACGCATGGCCGCACCCGGCGGCCATCGCCAAGACGACGAGAAGGAGCCCGGCATGAGGTGGCGATGGAGTTCAATAGGCCCTCCAGCAGCCGTGGCCGTGCTCGCGGCGGCATCGGTCTGGCCGCTGCAGCCCGCGCTGCTCGGTCTGTGCGTGGCGGCGTTGATCGTCGCGGTGTTCACGGCCGTGCACCATGCCGAGGTGGTGGCGCACAAGCTCGGCGAACCCTTCGGTACCCTGGTGCTGGCGCTGGCGCTGGCGGTGACCGTGATCGAGGTCGCGCTCATCGTCTCACTCATGCTGGTGGGCGGCCCCGACGCCGCGGTGCTGCCGCGCGACACCCTGTTTGCCACCGTGATGATCATCTGCAACGGCGTGATCGGCATCTGCGTGCTGGTGGGCGCGCTGCGCCACCATGAACAATGCTTTCGTGCCGAGGGCGCGACGGCGGCCCTGGCTGCGCTGATCGCCATGAGCACCCTGTCGCTGGTGCTGCCGGTGTTCACGTCCAGCTCTCCCGGAGCCACCTACACGCGCTCCCAGCTCGCATTCGCGGCCTGTGCTTCGCTCGGTCTGTGGTTGATGTTCGTCTTCATGCAGACGGTGCGCCACCGCGACTACTTCTTGCCCCCGAGCGATGCCGCCGACCACGACACCCATGCCGAGATGCGCGACGAGCCGCAGGCGGTGGCCAAAGCCCTGGGCACCACTGAGCCAAAGACCATCAAGGGCCTGATGTGGGGGATGCGCAAGAACCCCAGCGGCTGGACGCGCGCGCAGACCAACGCGATGCATTGGTTG
>JANONH010000455.1:0-6254 GCA_031420735.1 Methylibium sp. | reverse complement strand
GGACCACAGGCGCGCCAGGCCATGCGGCTCCACGATCAAAAAGAACACGATCAGCGCACCGAAGATCATGGAGGTGAGGTGGGACACCAGGGCGGTGTCGACCCGCAGGCCCAGCCATGCGGGCAGGCTCTCCAGCACGATGGGCAGCACGACGATGAAGGCCGCACCGAAGAAGGCGCCCATGATCGAGCCGAGGCCGCCGATGATGACCATGAACAGCAACTGGAACGAGCGGTCGATCGAGAACGCCGCCGGCTCCCACGCGCCCAGGTGCACGAAGCCCCACAGCGCGCCCGCCACGCCGACGATGAAGCTCGACACCGCGAACGCCGTGAGCTTGGCATGCACAGGGCGAATGCCGATGACGGCCGCAGCGACGTCCATGTCGCGAATGGCCATCCACTCGCGGCCGATGTGGCTGCGCACCAGGTTCTTGGCCATGAGCGCGAACAGCACCACGACGACCAGGCAAAACAGGTACTTCTGCGCCGGCGTGTCGATTGGCAGCCCGAACACCTGCAGCCCGGAGACGCTCACCGAGCCCGAGGCGGAGTCGTTGGTGAACCACTTGATGCGCAGGAACGCCCAGTCGACGAAAAACTGCGCCGCCAGCGTGGCCACCGCCAGGTAGAGGCCCTTGATGCGCAGCGACGGTAGGCCAAACAGGACGCCGAGCGCGGTGGCGCTGGCGCCGCCGAGCAGCAGCGACAGCACCAGCGGCATGCCCTCGACGCGCACCTGAAAGTTGTAGGCCGCGTAGGCGCCCACCGCCATGAAGGCGCCGGTGCCGAGCGAAATCTGGCCGCAGTAGCCTACAAGAATGTTGAGGCCGAGGGCTGCCAGCGACAGGATCAGAAAGGGAACGAGGATGCCGCGCAACAGGTACTCCGGTGCGGCGAGCGGCACCGCCACGAAGGCCAGCGCCATGAGCACCAGCATGGCCAGACGGTCCTGCCTCAGGGCGAACATCCGCTGGTCGGCGCGGTAGCTGGTCTTGAACTGGCCGTTCTCTCGGTACAGCAATGCCTTCTCTCCCCTCACACGCGGTCGATGATTTTCTCTCCGAACAAGCCTTGCGGCCGCACCAGCAAGAACACGAGGGCGAGCACGTAGGCGAACCAAATTTCGATGCCCCCGCCCAGCATCGGCCCGATGTAGATTTCCGAGAGCTTCTCGCCGACGCCGATGACGAGGCCACCGACGATGGCGCCGGGCACCGACGTGAGGCCGCCGAGAATCACCACCGGCAAGGCCTTGAGCGCCACCAGCGAGAGCGAGAACTGCACGCCGAGCTTGGAGCCCCAAATCACGCCGGCCACCAGCGCCACGAAGCCCGCCACGCTCCACACGATGATCCAGATGCTCGCCAGCGAAATGCCCACCGACTGCGCCGCCTGCGGGTCGTCGGCCACCGCGCGCAGCGCCCTGCCGGTGGCGGTCTTCTGGAAAAACAGGCTGAGCAGCGCCACCAGTGCCGCGGCAACCAGCGCGGCGTAGAGGTCTTCCTTGTTGACCAGCACGCCACCTTCAAAGGTGTTTTGCAGCAGGAAGATCGGCTCCTTGGGCATGCCGATGTCGATCTTGTAGATGCTGCTGCCAAACAGCGTCTGCCCGAAACCGTCGAGGAAGTAGGCGATGCCCAGCGTGGCCATGAGCAGGGTGATGCCCTCCTGGTTGACGAGCCGCCCGAGCACCAGCTTTTGGATCAGCCAGGCCAGCGCCACCATCAGCGCCATCGCCAAGACAAAGGCGAGCAGGTTGACCGCCCAGCGCTCGGTCAGCCCTGTGAGCCCCGGCAGCCACTCGGCCAGGCGCGCCATCGCCAGCGCCGCGAACAGCACCATGGCGCCCTGCGCGAAGTTGAACACGCCGCTGGCCTTGTAGATCAGCACGAAGCCGAGCGCGACCAGCGAATACAGCATGCCGACCATGAGGCCGGCGAGCAGGGTTTCGAGGAAGAAGGCCATGCTCAAGCCGCCGACCCGAGATAGGCCTCGATCACGCCCGGGTCGGCGCGCACCTCGTGCGGCGTGCCGTCGCCGATCTTCCGGCCGTGGTCGAGCACGACCACGCGGTCGCTGATGTCCATGACCACGCCCATGTCGTGTTCGATCAGCACCACGCTGCAACCGAATTCGTCTCTCACGTCGAGGATGAAGCGGCACATGTCCTGTTTTTCCTCCACGTTCATGCCGGCCATGGGCTCGTCGAGCAACAACACCTGCGGCGCCATGGCCAGGGCGCGCCCGAGGTCCACGCGCTTTTGCAGGCCGTAGGGCAGCTTGCCCACCGGCGTTTTGCGGTGCGCCTCGATCTCGAGAAAGTCGATGATGCGTTCGACTGCGAGGCGCTCGGCGCATTCTTCTCGCTCGGCCGAGCCCCAGCCGAAGGGGTTGCGCAGGGCCTGCGCGAACAGGCTGCTTTTCATCCGCAGGTTGCGCCCGGTCATGATGTTGTCGAGCACGCTCATGCCTTTGAACAGCGCCAGGTTCTGAAAAGTGCGCGCGACGCCCATCTCGGCCACCTGGCGCGAGTTCATGTGGGTGAAGGCGCGGCCGCGCAGGTGGATGGAGCCCTGCTGCGGCTGGTAGACGCCGTTGATGCAGTTGAGCAGCGAGCTCTTGCCCGCGCCGTTGGGCCCGATGATGGCGCGCACTTCGTGCTCGCGCACGTTAAAGCTGATGCCCGCGAGCGCCTGCACGCCGCCAAACGAAAGCGAGATGTCGCGCACCTCGAGGATGGTGGCGCCCGCGCGCCCGCCCGAGGCCGCGGGTGCCACCGCTGCGACCTGGGCTGCCGCGCCCGCGTGCTTCATGCGGCCGGGCGCGGGTGCGGCGCGAAGACCTTGGCGTCGAGGATCGCCAGCTCGGCCGACACCACGCCGCGGCGTCCGTCCTCGAAGCTCACCGCCGTCTCGATGTACTGGCTGCTGCGCCCGGCGTAGAGCGCCTCCACCAGCACGCGGTACTTGTCGGCGATGTGGCCGCGCTTGACCTTGTTGGTGCGCGTGAGTTCGCCGTCGTCGGCGTCGAGTTCCTTGTGCAGCACCAGGAAGCGGCTCACCTGCGAGCCCGCCAGCGTGGCGTCGCTGGCCAGCTCGGCATTGGCGCGCTCGACGCAGTCGCGCACCAGCTCCTGCACCGCCGGCTTGGCCGCCAGGTCGGCGTAGCCGCCGTAGGGCAGGTCGTGGCGCTCGGCCCAGCTGCCCACCGCATTGGCGTCGATGTTGATGAAGGCGCAGACGCGTTCGCGGCCGTCGCCGAAGGCGACCGCCTCCTTGATGTAGGGAAAGAACTTGAGCTTGTTTTCCACGTACTTGGGTGCGAAGAGGGCGCCGTCGTGGGCGCCGCCGCGAAGGCGCCCGACGTCCTTGGCGCGGTCGATGATCATCAGGTGGCCGCCCTGGTCGAGGAAGCCGGCGTCGCCGGTGCGAAACCAGCCGTCGGGCGTGAGCACTTCGGCCGTGGCGGCGGCGTTCTTGTAGTAGCCCTGCAGCAGCCCGGGCGAGCGCACCCAGATTTCGCCGCCCTCGGCCACTTTCACTTCCACGCCATCGACCGGCACGCCCACCGAGTCGGCGCGCGCCTCGCGGTCGGGCTGGATGCAGACGAACACGCCGGTTTCGGTGGAGCCGTAGAGCTGCTTCAAGTTGACGCCGATCGCGCGAAAGAAGCGAAACAGGTCGGGCCCGATCGCCTCGCCCGCGGTGTAAGCCACCCGCACGCGCGAAAAGCCAAGCCGGTTGCGCAGCGGCCCGTAGATGCACAGGTCGCCCAGGGCGTAGTGCAGTCGCTCGGCCAGCGGCACTGCCGGCCCGCCGCGCCTGGCGGCCAACACCGCCGGCCCGACGCGCTGCGCGAGTGCCATGAAATGCTCGAACAGCCAGCGCTGGGTGAAGCCGGCGTCTTGCATGCGGATGCTCAGGCGCGTGAGCAGGTTCTCGAACACGCGCGGCGGCGCGAAGTAGTAGGTGGGCCCGATCTCGCCCAGGTCGATCTGCACCGTCTCGGCCGACTCCGGGCAGTTGACGACATAGCCGCACACCAACCACTGCGCGTAGCTGAAGATGTTCTGGCCGATCCAGGCCGGCGGCAGGTAGGCCAGCACCTCTTCGGCCGCGGTCAGCGCGTCGAAGCGCTGGCCTGCCCGCGAGCGGTCGATCAGCGCATGGTGGCTGTGCATCACGCCCTTGGGCTGGCCGGTGGTGCCCGATGTGTAGAACACGGCGGCGGTGTCCTGCGGGTCGCCGGCCTCGAGTTGAGCGGCCACATGCGCGGGGTGCAAGGCGTTGAAGGCGCGGCCGGCTTCTGCCAGAGCGTCGAGCGATGCCAGGCCCGGCGCCTGGTAGTGGCGCAGGCCGCGCGGCTCGTCGTACCAGACATGCGCCAGAGCGGGGCAGCGTTCGCCGAGCGCCAGCAGCTTGTCGACCTGCTCCTGGTCTTCAACCACCGCAAAGGCGACCTCGGCATTGGCCAGCGGAAACACCAGCTCGTCGGCCGCCGCGTCCTGGTAGAGCGGCACCGCCACAGCGCCGAGCGACTGCACGGCCAGCAGGGTGGCATAGAGGCGCGGCCGGTTGGCGCCAATGACGGCCACGTGCTGCCCGCGGCAGAGGCCGGCGGCGGCCAAGCCGCCGGCGAGCGCGTGCACCAGGTCGGCAAGATCGCGCCAGCCGAGCGTCTGCCAGATGCCGAATTTCTTTTCGCGCAGGGCGCAGGCGTCGGGCCGGCGGGCGGCGTGCTCGAGCAAGAGGCGGGGAAAGGTGGGGGCGGACAAGGGCGACTTCTGCAGCTTTGGCTCGGGCAGCGGCTCTCGGGCCGCAACGACCCGCAACGGCTTGCATGCTAGGTGACAAATCCGTGCCGCCTCGTCGCAACGACGACACGACAGGGGTGTAAACCGTCCGGGCTTTCCCGGGTTGCGCGGCGATCAACCGTTGGCGACGCCCGACGCCACATGCCCGGCCGGCACATGCCATGCCGCGCCGTCCACGTGGCCGGTTTGGTCGTCGAAGAAGAAGTCGGGCTCGAACTCGCGCAGGAACTCGCCCTTGGCCAGGCCGCCCAGGAACATGGCTTCATCGACCTCGATGTGCCAGTTCATCAGGGTGCGGATGGCGCGCTCGTGCGCCGGTGCGCTGCGCGCCGTGACCAGCGCGGTGCGGATGTGCATGTGCTCGGTGCCCGCCTGCTGCAGCGTCTGCAAGGCATGCAGCAGCGGCTTGAACGGCCCCGCCGGCAGCGGGCTGGCGGCGTGCTCGAGTTCGTGGGCCTGGAAGGCATGCAGGCCGCCGCTCTGGAACACCTGCTCGGCTTCGTCGGAGAACAGCACCGCGTCTCCGTCGAAGGCGATGCGCACTTCGTTCGGGTGCGCGAGCGAGGCCCGCACCGAATGCGGCAGCACGCGTGCCGCCGGCACCCCGGCGCCGAGCGCCGAGCGCACGTCGTCGGCGTTGGCCGAGAGGAACAGGTGCGCGTGCAGCGGCTTCAGGTAGCGCCACGGCGAGGCACCGCGCGTGAACACGCCGCGCTGGATCGGCAGCCCGTAGTGCTGGGCCGAGCGGAACACGCGCAGGCCCGAAACCGGGTCGTTGCGCGAAAGGATCACCACCTCCACGCGGGGTGCCTCGCCACGGTTGAAGGCCAGCAGTTTCTTCACCAGCGAGAAGGCAACGCCGGGCTGCGCGGGAATGTCGACCCGCTCCAACTGCAGGCGCATGTAGTCGCGGTCGTCGCCCGACTCGAACAGCTTGTTCTCTTCCTCGAAGTCGAACAGCGCGCGCGAGGAAATGGCCACGACCAGTTGGCCGGCAAGGGTGACGCTCATGCGCACATGCTAACGGGCGCGGAAGGCGTCGCCGCCCAAGCGCCCCAACCTCTGGGCCGCGGATCACGGAGGCAGTCTGCAAACGGCCCACTGCGGCTGTTTGCCGGCGTTTGCGATCCGGCTTGCGATGTTTTTCGTGCTTGCAAGGCTTTGGTCGGGTCGCGGGCACAGCGCAGCGGCTTGCCCTTCGCTGCGCTACGGGTGCCCTGTGCTCCTCGACTCTGGGTCGCGCCGCATAACTCCCTGCACTCACTGCGTTCGTTTCGTTCAGACAAACGCGGCGGATTGGTTTACGAAGCGTGCGGGTACGCACGCCGACCCAGAGTCTGCGGTGCTCGGCTGCGCCAATGCGCTGTGCCCGCGGCCCGACCAAAGCCTTGCCGGGCGGCGGTTGTTTGTGTTTGAGTTGCCGAGGAAACACCGGCTCA
>JANONH010000454.1:0-1554 GCA_031420735.1 Methylibium sp. | reverse complement strand
CGTGCACCTGCACGTCTGCGACTACAACTGGAAGACCTTCATCGAGGTCTACCTCGAGGACTACCACGTCGGCCCCTTCCACCCGGGCCTGGGCAACTTCGTCGCCTGCGACGACCTGCGCTGGCAGATGGGCCGCGAGTTTTCGCTGCAGACCGTGGGCGTGGCCAAGCATGCCGGCGAAGCGCTCGGGCGCCCGGGCTCGGACGTCTACAAGAAATGGCACGAGGTGCTGCTTGGCCACCGCCGCGAAGCGCACGAAGGCCGCCCGCCGCGCCACGGCGCCATCTGGCTGACCTACCACCCCACCGTGATGCTCGAGTGGTACCCGCACGTACTGGTCGTCTCCACGCTTTACCCGCAGGGCCCGCGCAAGACGCTCAACGTGGTCGAGTTCTACTACCCCGAGGAGATCGCCGCCTTCGAGCGCGAGTTCGTCCAGGCGCAGCAGGCCGCCTACATGGAAACCTGCGAGGAAGACGACGAAATCGCGCTGCGCATGGACGCCGGGCGCGAGGCGCTCTGGCGGCGCGGCGACGACGAGCGCGGCCCCTACCAAAGCCCCATGGAAGACGGCATGCAGCACTTTCACGAGTGGTACTGCGCCAAGATGGCGGGCGCCTCCGGCCGCGCGGGGCCATGATTGCCGCGTGGCGGCGAAACGGGCAGCTGCCTCGCTCCGCAACCGAGCCAGCTCGAGCATGACCATCAAGCCGCCACTCATCGATGCCGGCGCGCTTGCCTCGGGCCTCGCCAGCGCGGCGCCCCCGATCGTCGTCGACGTCTCCTTCGACCTCACCGACCCCGAGGCCGGCGAGCGCAGCTACCGCGAGGGCCATCTTCCCGGCGCGCATTACCTGCATCTCGACCGCGATCTTGCCGACCACACCGCGCCGAGCGACGGGCGCTTTCGTGGCCGCCACCCGCTGCCCGCTCGCGAGGCCTTTGCCGCCGTGCTCGGCCGCCTCGGCGTCGCGCCGGCAAGCCGGGTCGTCGTCTACGACCGCCAGGGCGGGGTGTACGCCGCACGCGCGTGGTGGATGCTGCTGTGGGCCGGCCATGCCGACGTGGCGGTGCTCGACGGCGGGCTCGGGGCCTGGGTCGCCTGGGGCGGCACGCTCGCCACCGAGCCGCCCACTGCGCACGCCGGCGCGCCCTACCCGCTTGCTGTGCCGCTGGTGCAAACCATCCAGGCCGATGCCCTGCAGGCGGCGCTCGGCCGCGTGCGGCTCGTCGATGCGCGCGGCGCCGAGCGCTTTCGCGGCGAAGTCGAGCCGCTCGATCCCGTGGCCGGCCACATTCCCGGCGCGCTGAACCGCCCCTTCAAAGACAACCTCGATCCCGCCACCGGCCACTTCCTCGACGCCGCCAGCTTGCGCGCGGCCTTTTTGCCGCTGCTGGGCGGGCATGCGCCGGGCGACGTGGTGCACGCCTGCGGCTCGGGGGTCAGCGCCTGCCACAACCTGCTGGCCATGCAGGCGGGCGGCCTCGGCCTCTCGCGCCTCTACCCGGGCTCCTGGAGCGAGTGGTGCGCCGACCCGGCGCGGCCGGTGGCGC
>JANONH010000453.1:0-1797 GCA_031420735.1 Methylibium sp. | reverse complement strand
CGACTGCCCACGCCCACGCGCGCCTCGGTGCGCTCGCCCTGGCGCGTAAAGACTTGAATCACGCCGCCGATCGCGTCGGCGCCGTAGAGGCTGCTGGCCGGGCCGCGCAAAATTTCGATGCGCTCGATCTGCTCGAGCGGCAGGTTCTCGAAGGCGTTGGTGCCGGAGGTGGCCGAGTTCACGCGCACGCCGTCCACCAGCAACACCACGTGGTTGGCATTGGTGCCGCGCAGGAACACGCTCGAGATCTGCCCCGGCCCGCCGGTGGCGGCGATTTCCGCGCCGCCGTGCATGCGCAGCAACTCGGGCAGCGACATCGTGCCGGCACTGCGAATGGTTTCGGCGTCGATCACGCGGACGTCGGAGAGCAGTGCGGACTGCGGCTGCGCGAGCCGTGTGGCCGTCACGAGCACCGGCTCGAGCGCGCGCGATTGCGGCGCCGCCAACGGCTGCGCCGAGGCGAACTTGGAAAGTGAAAAAAGGAGGAACAGGCCAAGACCGCGCAAAGCGGCTGGCCGACGACGGGAAGCGTTCATCGGGAAAGACTCCTGGCAGCGAGCGTCCCCGCAGGCTGCATCGGTGGCGAGAACCGAGCCGCGGGCAGGAGCCCGCAGCACGGCGACTGCGCTTCTCGGCCGGTATCCGGGCTCGCAGGTCGGCACCTCGCGGTGCCGCAGCCATCGCCTTCCCACGGAAAGACTTTCCCGCAGTGGCTTATCTGAGATGGCTGTATGCCTGCTTACCGGTGCGGGGGCAGCGCAGGCCTTGCGCGCCCTGGTCGGGCACGCGCACCTGCTTCCCGTTTAACACCCGATCGAAGCCCGACCGGGTGCACCTGAAGCGGCGCCGAGTCTAACCGGCTGCGGCCGACCGCTCGCCTGCCGCCTAGTCGATGTCGAGTACCACGTTGCCGACGACGCGCCCTTGCTCGACCAGTTCGTGCGCCCGCACGATGTCCGCGAGCGGCAGGCGCTCGGCGACCACATGCTCAAGTTCGCCGCGCTCCAAATAGCCGGTGAGCAAGCGCTGCGCGCGCGCACGGTCGGCCGACGCAAGGTGATAGACCATGAAGAAATGCAGCGTCACGTTCTTGCTGATGAGCGGCAAGAACGGCAACGCGAACTGGCCCTGGCCACTGCCGTAGACCACGCACTCGCCGCCGGGGCGGACGACCGCGACGTCGAGCGCCGCATTGGCCGCGATGTCCACCTCGACGATGCGCTCCACACCCAGGCCGCCGGTGGCAGCGAGGATCTGCTGCGCAGCGTCGGGGTCGCGGTAGTCGAAGCTGGCATGCGCGCCCGCACTGCGTGCGGACTCGGCTTTTTGCGCAGTGCTGGCCGTGGCGAGCACCTGGCGCGCGCCGAGCAGGCGTGCGAACTGCACCGCGTAGTGCCCCACGGCGCCGGCCGCGCCGGCCACCAGCACGCTGCGACCGGCCACGCCGCCGGCCATCAGCAAGGCGTGCAGCGCGGTGAGCGCGGGGATGCCCAGGCAGGCGCCCGCTGCGTCGCTGGCGGCTGCAGGCAGCGCGACGGCCTGCGCCTGTGGCAGGCAGACGTACTGCGCCGCGGTGCCGAAGGGCCGGCCCCAGGCGGCGTTCCAGGTCCAGACGCGCTCGCCCAGGCGCGCGCGGTCCACGCCCACGCCGAGCGCGTCGACCACGCCCATGCCGTCGCTGTGCGGCACGATCCGCGCGAACGGCAGGCTCTTGCTGCGCAGCCCCGCGCGCGACTTCACGTCCGAGGGGTTGACGCCCGAGCAGCGCACGCGCACGCGCACTTCACCCGGGCCGGG
>JANONH010000452.1:0-1734 GCA_031420735.1 Methylibium sp. | reverse complement strand
AGAACGGCCAGGTCGGCTGGGAGCTGCAGCGCTCGCTCGGCGTGCTGGGCGAGCTGGTGGCGCTGGACTTCGACAGCCAGGAGCACAGCGCCGACTTCAGCCAGCCCGAGTCGCTCGCAGCGACCGTGCGCGCCGTGCGGCCCGACATCATCGTCAACGCCGCCGCGCACACTGCGGTCGACAAAGCCGAAAGCGAGCCCGAGCGGGCCCGCACCCTCAACGCCGCCTCGCCCGCCGTGTTGGCCCGCGAGGCTGCGGCCCTTGGCGCTTGGCTGGTGCACTACAGCACCGACTACGTGTTCGACGGCTCCGGCACCACGCCCCGCGCCGAAGACGCCGCCACCGGCCCGCTCAGTGTTTACGGCCGCACCAAGCTCGAAGGCGAGCAAGCCATTCGCGCCAGCGGCTGCCGCCACCTCATCTTGCGCACGAGCTGGGTCTATGCGGCACGCGGCGGCAACTTCGCCAAGACCATGCTGCGGCTCGCGGCCGAACGCGAGCGGCTCACCGTCATCGACGACCAAGTCGGCGCGCCCACCGGCGCCGACCTGTTGGCCGACCTGACCGCGCACGCCGTGCGCGCTGCCTGGCAGCGGCCCGAGCTGGCCGGCACCTACCACGCCGTGGCCGGCGGCGAGACCAGTTGGCACGGCTATGCGCGCTTCGTCATCGAGTGGGCGCGCCGGCACGGGCAGCCGGTCAAGGTGGCGCCTGAGGCCGTTGAGGCGGTCGCGACCAGCGCCTTCCCCACGCCCGCGCAGCGCCCGCTCAACTCGCGCCTGGACACGCGCAAGTTGCAAGCCGCCTTCAGCTTGAGCTTGCCTGCTTGGCAGTGCGGCGTCGAGCGGATGCTGAAAGAAGTTTGCGGGTCGCAAAGCGGTCACTAGAGCGGCGCCAAGCGGGAACGGTTGACCCGAACGGGCGGCTTAGCCATACTTAGTTCAACCAACCCTGCGCGAGGCTGAGCAATGAATTCTCCGGTCAATGTCCACGATGCCAAGACCCGGCTCTCCAAGCTGCTCGAGGCGGTTGAAGCGGGCGAAGAAATCGTCATCGCGCGCGCTGGCAAGCCGGTGGCGCGGCTGGTGCCTTTCCAGCCAACCAAGGCGCCGCGGCAACTGGGCCTGCTCAAAGGGCGCTTCAAGGTGCCGCCCGATTTCGACGCGCCGCTCTCGGGTGACATGCTCGCGCTGTTCGAAGGCCGCTGATGCGGGTGCTGCTCGACACGCATGTCCTGTTGTGGGCCCTGATCGACGCCGACCGCCTGCCCGCTGAACTTCGGGCAGCGCTCGCCGACCGCTCGCACCACGTCATGTTCTCCGCAGTCAACATCTGGGAAGTCGCCATCAAGAAAGCGCTGCGCGAGGCCGACTTCGACTTCAGCCCCTCCGACGTCGCCGAAGCGGCCCGTGCCGCCGGCTTTGCCGAATTGCCGGTGAGTGCCGAGCACGCGGCGCGTGTGTTTGCGCTCGAGCCCTTGCACAGCGACCCGTTCGACCGCCTTCTGATCGCGCAGGCCCTCTGCGAGCCCGCGCGGTTGCTCACCGCCGACCGCGCCGTCTCGCGCTACAACGCCCCCATCGACCTCATGGTTCCGC
Organism: Methylibium sp.; assembly: GCA_031420735.1. Taxonomy (GTDB): domain Bacteria; phylum Pseudomonadota; class Gammaproteobacteria; order Burkholderiales; family Burkholderiaceae_C; genus Methylibium. The sequence goes on along the minus strand of JANONH010000452.1, from coordinate 136 downwards.
AATGACGCACCCAGCAACGCCCAACCCCAGCCACCGCAAAGGCATCGTCCTTGCAGGCGGCTCCGGCACTCGCCTGCACCCGGCCACCCTGGCCCTGAGCAAGCAATTGCTGCCGGTCTACGACAAGCCCATGGTC
>JANONH010000451.1:0-2040 GCA_031420735.1 Methylibium sp. | reverse complement strand
GGCCTGAATTCATAGTCGAACCCTTGACCCTTATGTTTAGGGCGCATCCATTCGACACAATAAAGTCTTTCCTGCAACAAGTCCCCTTGCGTAGGAGTGATGTCACTCTTCTCCCAAATTCTCAGCTGATTTCGAATGGCTCCGTTGGAATCAGTGAAATCACCTCGCAACGTAGTAATCTTTGTCTTGTACTGAATTCCGTCAATGGTGTGAATCAGATGCGCATCCTCGTACCTGCCGTCTCTTCCAATGGTTCCGCTCTCTGCCTCGGCAAGCGCTTCGTCGCTCACGTTGGCAAGTACTTCGATCGAGTAGCGCATTCTCTCGCGGTCAGGAACTAGGGCCAGAACGGTGCGGTGACCCTTGCTGATCACGCGCGTGGCGAGTAGCGGGACCAGCCAGCCCGATTGAGGACAACGCACCTCGACGCAATACAAAAACACTTTGGCCCGCCAACCTCGGCCATCGCATTCGACACCAAGTTCATCCAACTTCTCAATTACCTGTGAGACGATTTTGCTCTGCTCCAGAGCCAGTCGTTTTCGCGATTCCTCCTTTCCCCCGACGACATTGAGTGCACCCCAGGTGAGCATGCATGCCATTGGATTCAAGTCCGATGCATAAACGTCGCAACCAAGCCGAGCTGCTTCAAACGGTATTTGTCCTGAGCCGCAAAATGTATCGGCGACGCGGGGCCGATGTCCGAAACGCATGACACCAAGTTGTTCAACCAAGTCGGGGAAGGACCAGGCACTCGTACCAAGGTGCGCGTTGACGTCCGCCCAGATGTGTTGATGGACGGTGTCTGCGACCTCTTCTGGCCGCCACGCTTCATTCACTCGCTCGCGATAGGAAGTGCGCGGTAGCATCTGGACTTCCAGCCTTCGCCGCGCCAATTCGGGCACGTCGTCGCGCCATGCGAGCTTGACGTTGGCAAAGGCTGCATTTGACCAATCGACCGGTGCAGCCGACGGCAGGGCACCATCGGGCGTAACTTTGAAATAGTCCGCGATTCGTGCGATCGATAGACAAGCCACAATATCTCGAGGTCGCCATCGCCGCTTCCATCGCACTACGAACGATTCGTCATCCATCCCCATTAGCTGCTCGAAGATTTCCAGGTCGCCGGCGATGTCACTAGTCGCAGGAAGCAAGCAACCCAGCACACACGCCTTATTTAGCACCAGCGGCTTCCGGCCCTTCCAGTAACTCCCGAGCGCCGTGAGAGTCTTCCCGTGCACCGCCATCTGCTCCTTATAAGCCTCCGCCGACAACTTCTGCACCGGCAACAACCGCTCAATCAGAGCCGGCGCATCCTTCAGAGAAAACGGAACCACAGAACTCATGCCGCCTCCTTGAACAGCGGCAGGTGAAACAGATCGTCTTCAGCAGGTCGGCGTCGCTTGCGCCCTGGCGCGGGCTTCTCGCCATCCGACAACGCATGGAACAAGGCCCGCCGCCAACCGCGCTGCGTGTCATCGGGCAAGCCCGCTTCGGCCACCGTCATCGAGAACAGCCACCAGCGTTCTTCCGGCCGCAGCGCTGCCCAACGGCTGCATACCACCGGCAGTTGCTCCTCGCTGGCGGTTTCCGCCGCCCAGGCCAGCACACACAACTCCTTGCCCAGCAGGCGATCCACCAGGTTCGTGCCGGTATGCCAACGGCCGGTGGCCGTCTTCGCCGCCTTGAGCCGGTCGTTGAACTCGCGCCGCGCCACGTCGGCTATGGCGGACCAGCAGCCGCGCAGCAGGACCACACGCTCCTCGTCGCGCGGGATGCCGGCCTCGTGGCCGCGGTAGCCGTAGTCTTCGACGATGACGATGGACTCGTTGCGGGCCGCGGGGATTTCAACCCGAAAGACATGCGCGCCAAATCTGTCCGGCGCACCAAAGTCGACAGTCACCAGCGCGGCAGCGGCTGCAGTGCTCATTGCTCCACATCCGTCTGCGCAAGTTCCAGACCGAGCTTGGCCGCAAAATCCTGCAGGTCATGGCCAGACGCGAAATGCGCGCGCTTGAAGCGCAGTGTCACCGGCGTGTC
>JANONH010000450.1:0-2586 GCA_031420735.1 Methylibium sp. | reverse complement strand
ACAGCGCATTGGCGCAGCCGAGCACCGCAGACTCTGGGTCGGCGTGCGTACCCGCACGCTTCGTCAACCAATCCGCCGCGTTTGTCTGAACGAAACGAACGCAGTGAGTGCAGTGAGTTATGCGGCGCGACCCAGAGTCGGGGGAGCGCAGGGCACCCGGCGCGCAGCGACGGGCAAGCCACTGCGCTGTGCCCGCGGCCCGACCAAAGCCTTGCAGGCACGCAACGCAACGCAACGCAGACGAATTGCCGGCTGGCTAACAGCCGCAGTGGCCGTTCGCGACCGCCATTTCTATCCGTTTGAACGCGAACCGGTCTCACAGCGGCGTGTTGGCCGTCTCGGCCTCGCGGTGGGCTGTGCGGTAGGCCCGCACGATTTCTAGAAAGGCCAGCAACAGCGGCGAGCGGTCGCTCGCGCGGTAGAGGCAGCTCAGGTCCACCACGGCCTCTGGCGCGTCCGACAGCGGCCGAAAATTGGGGCCTTCGACGCGCAACGACTTGGCCGCCGATTCGGGGACCAGGGTGATGCCAAAGCCGCGCGCCACCAGCGCGATGCCGGTGACGGCGTCGCCCACCTGCTGCGAAATGCTGGGCACGAAGCCGTGCTGCTTGCACAGGCCGAGCACGAGGTCGGTGAAGTTGGGCCGCCCGACGTTGGGAAAGAGCACGAAGGGGCTCTCGCCCAGGGCCCGCAGCGACACGGCGCCCTGAGCCGCGAGCGGGTGGTGCTCGGGCAGCACGGCGAGCAGCCGCTCGTTGACGATGAGTTCGCGCCCGATGTCGGGCAGCGACGGCGTCATGCGGTTAAAGCCCACGGTGATGCGGCGCTGGCGCAGCGCCTCGATCTGCTCGTTCTTGTTCATGGTGTGCAGCACCACGCTGACGTCGGGCAGCAGGGTGCGAAAGTCCTGCAGCAGCTTGGGGATGATGTCGTAGATGGCCGAGCCGAACACGCCCACGTCCAGGCGACCGAGCTTGCCTTCGCCAGCGCGCTGCACGCGGTCGATGGCGGCTTCGACCAGCATGCCGATGTGGCTGGCCTCTTCCCTGAACATCTCGCCGGCCTGGGTGAGCTCGACGCCCTTGGCGGTGCGCACGAACAGCTCCACCCCCAGCTCGGCTTCGAGCGCGCGGATCTGCCGCGTGAGCGGCGGCTGCGAAATGTGCAGTCGGGCGGCGGCGCGGCCGATGTTGAGCTCTTCGGCAACGGCCAGGAAGTACTTGAAGTGACGCAGGTCCATGGGGTGTCGGGGTTCGGGGGTCAGGGCTCGCGCAGCGGCGCTGCGGTCTTGAGCCGGTAGACGAACTGGGCGCGCGTAAGCCCGAGCAGGCGCGCGGCGGCCGACTGGTTGCCCCCGGTGCGCGCCATGGCGCTGCGGATGAGGGCCGCTTCCACGTCGCCCAGCGGCGTGGCCTGGGCATCGGCGGCGCCGCCGAGCATGGCGAGCACGCGCCGGCCGAGTTCTTCGGGGTCCGAAGCGGGTGCGTCGAGGGCGTCCACCCGGGCGCTGCTCGCGCGCAGCGAGCCGTCGCGCTCGAGTGCCAGCCACTGCACGTCGAGCTGTTCGCCGCCGACGAAGAGGTGCGGGGTGTCGATGGCGCCGTTGTCCGCTGCGAGGACCACGCCGCGTTCCACCAGGTTTTCGAGTTCGCGGATATTGCCGGGCCAGTGGTAGGCGAGCATGGCGTCGATGGCGCGGCCGGTGAAGCCGGTGACGTTGCGGCGGTCGCGCTGGTTGAACTTGCGCAGGAAATGGTTCATGAACACCGGGATGTCCTCGCGCCGCTCGCGCAGCGGCGGCACGCGCACGGGCAGCACGTTGAGCCGGTAAAACAGGTCGTCGCGAAAGCGACCGCCTTGCACCGCCTCGCGCAGCTCGAGGTTGGTGGCGGCCACCACCCGCACGTCGACCTTGCAGGTCTTGCTGCTGCCCACGCGCTCGATCTCGCGGTCTTGCAGGGCGCGCAGCAGCTTGCCCTGCGCCGTCAAGCTGAGGATGCCGATCTCGTCGAGGAACAGCGTGCCGCCATCGGCCCGCTCGAAGCGCCCCGCGCGGCTCGACTGCGCGCCGGTGTAGGCGCCTTTCTCCACGCCAAACAGTTCGGCCTCCACCAGGCCTTCGGGAATGGCCGCGCAATTGACGGCCACGAACGGCCTCCCCGCGCGCGGGCCGATGCGGTGCAGGCTGCGCGCGAGCACCTCCTTGCCCACGCCGCTCTCGCCGAGGAACAGCACGGTGGCTTCGGTGCGCGCGGCGCGCCGCACCATGTGGCAGACGGCGTTGAAGCCGGCCGACACGCCCACCACGTCGGCATCGCCGAGCAGCGACTGCGCCGATGACGGCGTTGCCGGCGCCTCGCCGTCGGGGCGCGCCGTGGCGGCACTGGGCCCGCTGCTCAGGCTGTCGGCGCGCAGCATGCGCAGGTCGTCCTCGGCGCCAACCCAGTCTTCGACCCGCTTGCCGACGATCACGCAATGCGGCGCGCCCTGGGCGCGGCACTGCACTTCGCGAAACAGCACCGGGCGGCCCATGAAGCGGCTGCTAAAGCCCGAGGCATAGCCGGTCTGCTGCCAGCACACGACACT
>JANONH010000449.1:0-4219 GCA_031420735.1 Methylibium sp. | reverse complement strand
CATGAAGCGCGAGCCCTTGACGACGATGGCCGCGGCCACGGGTGCGCCGCCCAGCGCGGCGGTCAGCGACGCGGTGTCGGCGAAGTGCCGCGCCGCCGGGCCGAAGGCGGCCGCGCTCGCAGCACTCGCCGCACCCGCCGTCCAGAGGCAGTCGATGCCGCGCTCGCGCGCATAGGCGCCGACCTCGGCGTGGAACGCCGGCCCTTCGGTGCCGACCTCGCCCATGTCGCCGAGCACCAGCCAGCGCGGCGCGGGCAAGGTGGCAAGCACGTCGATGGCGGCACGCACCGAATCGGGATTGGCGTTGTAGCTGTCGTCCACCAGCGTGACGGCGCGCCCGCTGCGCTGCAGCGCCGTGATCTGCGAGCGGCCCTTGACCGGCTCGAAAGCCTCCAGCCCGCGCGCCACCGTCGCCAGCGGGCAGCCGGCGGCGAGCGCACAGGCGGTGGCGGCGAGGGCGTTCTTCACGTTGTGCCAGCCGGCCACGCGCAGCGCGATGGCGGCGGTGCCGGCCGGCGTGTGCAGCGCCAAGGCCCAGTGGTCCTGGCTCCACACCGCCTCGGCGGTGATGTCGGCCGGGCCCTGCAGCGCAAAGGTGAGGCAGGGCCGCCGGCCAGCCAGCGTGTGCCAAAGCGGCGCGTGCGCGTCGTCGGCCGGGAACACCGCGGTGCCGTTCGGGCCGAGCGCTTCGATCGCCGCGCCGTTCTCGCGCGCGACGGCCTCCACGCTGGCCATGAATTCCTGGTGCTCGCGCTGCGCGTTGTTGACCAGCGCGATGGTGGGTGCGGCGATGCGCGCCAGCCGCGCGATCTCGCCCGGGTGGTTCATGCCGAGTTCGACCACGCCGGCGCGGTGCCAGGTCTGCCCGCCCTGGCGCAGCCGCAGCAAGGTGAGCGGCACGCCGATGTCGTTGTTGAAGTTGCCCACGGTCCAGAACGCGCCCTCGCCGAGCCACGCCCGCAGCACGCTGGCGATCATTTGGGTCACTGTGGTCTTGCCGTTGCTGCCGGCCACCGCGATGAGCGGCAGATCCATGCGCGCGCGCCAGTGCCCCGCCAGCAAGCCCAGGGCGGCGCGGCTGTCGGCCACTTGCAGGCCCGGCAGGCCGCTCTCGGCAAGGCCGCGCTCGGCCAGTGCGGCGGCGGCCCCGGCGGCGCGCGCCTGGGGCAAGAAGTCGTGGGCGTCGAAGTGCTCGCCGGTGAGCGCCACGAACAGGTCGCCCGGCTTCAGGCTGCGCGTGTCGCTGTGCACGCGCATCAGCGGCGTGCGCGCGTCGCCGAGGAGCTGCGCCCCTGGCACCAGCGCATGCGCCAACGCCAGGTCCATCATCGGCTCCTCGCTCATCATCATGCCCATGACAAGGCCCTCGCGGCGAGCGCGCGGCGCGCGCTGTCGACGTCGCTGAACGGCGTTTTCACGCCGGCCGCGTCTTGGTAGTCCTCATGGCCCTTGCCGGCGATGAGCAGCACATCGCGCGGACCGATTGCGGCCACTGTTTCGGCGATGGCCTGGCCGCGGTCCTCGACCACGCGCGCGGCCTGCGGCCAGGCAAGGCCGCGGGCGATCTGCGCCAGGATTTCCGCTGGCGCCTCATGGCGCGGGTTGTCGCTGGTGAGCACCACGCGGTCGGCCAGCTTTTCGGCGATGGCGCCCATGAGCGGCCGCTTGACAGCGTCGCGGTTGCCACCGCAGCCGAACACGCAGACGAGCTGGCCGCCGCGCGCCGCGGCCAGCGGGCGCAGCGCGGCGAGCGCCTTCTCCAGCGCGTCGGGCGTGTGCGCGTAATCGACCAGCACTTCGGGCTGCGTCGAAATGGCCGGCCCCGGCAGCACGCGCTGCATGCGCCCGGGCACGGGGCCCAGGCTCGGTATGGCGGCCACCGCGTCGGCCAGCGGCACGCCGAGCGCGCGCAAGGCGCCGATCACGCCCAGCAAGTTGGCGGCGTTGTAGTTGCCGATGAGCGCGCTCTGGACCGCCAGCGTGTGCCTGCCTTCGGCGAGCGTGAAGACGAGTCCACCGTGCTGGTAGCCGAGCGCACTGGCGCAGAGGCGCGCGTCGGGGCGCTCGAGCGAATAGGTCCACAGGTCCAGGCCCGTGCGCTCCAGCTCGACGGCGAGGGCCGCACCGCGTGGGTCGTCAAGATTGACGACCGCCGCTTTCAAGCCCGGCCAGTCGAACAGCGCGCGCTTGGCCGACCAGTAGGCCTCCATGCTGCCGTGGAAGTCGAGGTGGTCCTGGGTGAAGTTGGTGAACATGGCGACCTCGATGCGCGTGGCCGCGAGGCGGTGCTCGTGCAGGCCGATCGACGAAGCCTCGATCGCGCAGGCCTTGAAGCCCGCATCGGCCATGCGCCGCAGAGCCGCTTGCAGCAGCACCGGGTCGGGCGTGGTGAGGCCGGTGAAAACCATGCCGAAAGGCGGCGCAACGGATGCGGATGCGGGAGCAGAGGCCAACGCTTTACTTACCGCAGCGCGCTCTGGCGCTTCGCTTGGCGCAAGAGCCTCTGCTGCAGCGCCCGGCGGCGGCTCGCCGATGCCCAGGGTGCCGATCACGCCGCAGCGCCGCCCACACAGCGCGAGCGCCTGCGCCGTCCACCAGGCGCTCGAGGTCTTGCCATTGGTGCCGGTCACGGCCACCACCTGCAGGCGCTCGCTCGGCTGCTCGAACCAGGCGTGGGCGATGGCGCCGGTGGCCGCCTTGAGCGCGGGCAAGGCGCCGATGCGGGCGTCGTCGAAGCCGAAGGCTTCCACGCCCTCGGCCTCCACCAGGCAGGTCGAGGCACCGGCGGCGAGTGCTGCGGCGACGAAGCCGCGCCCGTCGCTGGCATGGCCCGGCCAGGCGATGAAGGCGTCGCCCGGCTCGACCCAGCGGCTGTCGGTGCGCAGCGCGCCGGGGCTCCATTGGCGCAGCCAGCGCTCGGCGGCGGCGGGCGAGCCGAGGCGGGTGAGCATCAGAAACTCTCCTCGACCGCGGAGGTTTCGCGCGCCACGATCTGCGGCTTGACTTCGATGTCGGGCGCCACGCCCATGGTGCGCAGGGTCTGCTGCACCACGTCGCTGAACACCGGTGCTGCGACGTCGCCGCCGTAGTGCTTGCCATTGCTGGGCTCGTCAAGCATCACGGCCACGACGATGCGCGGCTTGTCGACCGGCGCCAGGCCCACGAACCAGGCGCGGTATTTCTTGGTGGCGTAGCCCTTGCCTTCCTGCTTGTGCGCGGTGCCGGTCTTGCCGCCCACCGAATAGCCGATCGCCTGCGCCTTGGGCGCCGTGCCGCCCTCGCCGGCGGCCATCTGCAGCATGTGGCGCACGGCGCGCGCAGTCTCGACCGAGAAGACACGCACGCCGGGCGCGACCGGTTCGCTGGCGCCCGACTTGGTGATGGTCGCCGGGATCAGCTCGCCGTCGCGCGCGAACACGCCGTAGGCGCGCGCGAGCTGGAACAGGCTGGCCGAGAGCCCGTAGCCGTAGGCCATGGTGGCGTGCTCGATCGGGCGCCAGCTCTTGTGCGGCCGCAGCCGCCCGGTCACGGCGCCGGGGAAGTCGATCTGCGGTTTTTGGCCCAGGCCAACGGCGGAGAACATCTCGTGCATCTCGCTCGAGGGAATTTGCTGGGCGAGCTTGACCACGCCGACATTGCTGGACTTCTGGATCACCTGCTCGACGGTGAGCGCGCCGTGCGGATGGGCGTCGGTGATGGTGCTGCCGGTGACCTGCATGCGCCCGGGCGCGGTGTCGATCACGGTGTGCGGACGCACGCGCCCGGTTTCAAGCGCGAGTGCGGCGATAAAGGGCTTCATGGTCGAGCCGGGCTCGAAGGTGTCGGTGAGGGCGCGGTTGCGCAGTTGCGCGCCCGAGAGCGTGCCGCGCTCGCCCGGCACGAAGCTCGGGTAGTTGGCCAGGGCCAACACCTCGCCCGTGATGACGTCGAGCACGACCACGCTGCCGGCCTTGGCCTTGTGCTCGACCACGGCGTCGCGCACGCGCTGGTAGGCGAAGAACTGCAGTTTGGTGTCCAGCGCGAGCTGGGTGTCGCGGCCGTCCACCGGCAGCACGCGCTCGCCGATGTCTTCGACCACGCGTCCCAGGCGGTCCTTGATGACGCGCCGCGTGCCGTCTTTTCCGGCCAGCGAGCTCTGGAACGCGAGCTCGATCCCTTCCTGGCCGCGGTCTTCCACATTGGTGAAACCCACCACGTGCGCGGCCGCCTCGCCTTCGGG
>JANONH010000448.1:0-1900 GCA_031420735.1 Methylibium sp. | reverse complement strand
GCATGCTGCTGGCAGGCGGCCGACCGGCCGATGCCGCGCAGCCGCCGAGTGCGACCACGCCGGCCAATGGCGCCAGCAGCGCGCTGGTAGCGATGCCAAGGCCGCCGCGCAGCAGCGTGCGCCGGTCCGGCTCGGAGCTGTCGTGAATGCTGGGGTTGGGCGAGCGGTTGCTGTCCTCCATGCTCGAGAAGCTCTTGGACATGCCGTTCTTCAAAGATCCTGCGTTGCAGGATGGTCGCACGCCGTGACGGCTGCATGACGGTGGCTTGCCCGGGGGGGGCGGGCTGGCCGCGGGGGCATGGTCTCCGCGAGAACGGGTTCGCGGCCACCGAACGACAGGGTGAAGCCCGAGCGCCATCGAGCGAGGCCTGGTCCGGCTTTGCAGTGCAGATATTGCCCGAAGGGGCCGTGTACCCTGCGCCAGCTTCGACCCGGCATCGTGGTGCGCCCGGCTGGGATCGAACCAGCAACCCCTGCCTTCGGAGGGCAGTACTCTATCCATTGAGCTACGGACGCGACGCTTTCGATTGTAGCCAGGCAGGTGAGCCCGAAGGGGCGCCGTGGCCGCGGCGGGAATGCCGCCTGCGAGCGTGCCCGTGAGTCGCCCGTATACTTTTTCCGCCGTTTTTTGCGTTCGAGAAGACACCTGCTTCAACGATGCGATCCGCATCGCAACCCTCCCCGAGATGCCCATGAGCGACCGCCCGACAACTTCCCACGAGCACGCCGACGACAACTACCACGAGGCCAATCACGAGGGCCCGATCAAGACGGTCAAGCAGCTGATCGTCGCGGTGCTGCTGGCCTTCATCGTGCCGATCGCGGTGATCGTGCTGCTGGTGAGTTACGTGAGCGCGCAAAACAAGCCGGCCGCCGGCAGCGACCGCCTGGGCGAAGCGGGCACCGCCGAACGCCTGGCACCGGTGGGCACGGTGGCCATCAAGGACGCCTCGGACACCAGCGCCTTGAAGAATGGCGAGCAGGTCTACGCGGCCCAGTGCAGCGCCTGCCACGCCGCCGGCGTGGCCAACGCGCCCAAGCTGGGCGACGAGGCGGCCTGGGCGCCGCGCATCAAGCAAGGCTACGAAGTGCTGCTCACCGCGGCGCTCAAGGGCAAGGGTGTCATGGCCGCGCAGGCCGGTGGCGACTTCAGCGACCTGGAGATCGGCCGCGCCGTGGTGCACATGGCCAACGCAGGCGGCGCCAAGTTCGACGAACCCAAGGCAGCGGCTGCGCCGAGTGCAGACGCGGCTTCGGCAGCGCCTGCGGCCAACGCAGCGGCCGCATCGGCAGCGCCAGCGCCGCCAGCAGCGGCCGATGTGGCCGCCAAGCTGGCCGCCGCCACGCAGGCGGCCACCGCGCCTCCTGCGGCAACGGCTGCTACCGCCGACGCCGCGCCACCCGCGCTCTACGGGCAGGCCTGTCAGGTCTGCCATGCGAGCGGCGTGGCCCTGGCCCCCAAGCTCGGCGACAAGGCGGCCTGGGCGCCGCGCGTGGCGCTCGGCCTCGACAAGCTCACGCAGAGCGTGGTGACCGGCAAGGGCGTCATGCCGCCCAAGGGCGGCGCGGCCACTGCGAGCGAGGCCGACATCAAGGCGGTGGTCGCCTACATGCTGGAGTCGGTGAAGTAGCCGAGAGCCGCCCTGAGCGTCGAGCAGCACAACGCGCTCGGCGTGTGGCGCGCTGCTGAACGCACCACCGAACATGCCACCGAGCGCGCCATCGAACCGCCACCGCGGTACGCGCGTGCCGCGCGACGGTCAGGCGCCGAGCGCCCGTTGGGGGCTGAGCAGGTAGCCAAAGCGCGCGGGCAGGTCGGCGAATCGGGCGTCCTGCACGGCCCACGCGCCGTCCGCCACCGCGTCGGCGGCAGCATCCATGTCCAGCGAGCGCACCAGTC
>JANONH010000447.1:0-4295 GCA_031420735.1 Methylibium sp. | reverse complement strand
CGTGATGACCAGCAACCTCGGCTCGCACCAGATCATGCAGATGCATGGCCAGGACCACGAACTGATTCGCGACGCCGTGTGGGTCGAGCTGAAGGCGCACTTTCGCCCCGAGTTCCTCAACCGCATCGACGAGACGGTCGTTTTCCATGCGCTCGATGCCAAGCACATCGAAGCCATCGCGGGCATCCAGTTGCGCTTGCTCGGGCAGCGCCTGGCCAAGCTCGATTTCGGCCTGGACGTGTCGCCTGCGGCGCTGGCCGAGCTGGCCAAGGTGGGCTTCGATCCGGTGTTCGGCGCGCGCCCGCTCAAGCGCGCCATCCAGCAGCGTATCGAGAATCCGCTCTCGCGTATGTTGCTCGAAGGGCGTTTCTTGCCCAAGGACGTGGTGGCGATCGACGTCGACCCGATCCGCGCGCCGGGAGAGTTTCGTTTCGAGCGCGGCGGGCACTGAGCCCGGCCCTGCGAGAGCGGTCGGGCCCAGAGGGCGCGACGCGCGTCTTCAGGCGGCAGTCGGGCGCTGCGCCGCGAGCAGGGCTTCGTCGAGACGGCGCATGCGCGCGAGCGCCAGGGCGAGCGGGGTCATGGCCCGGTCGAGCACCACGTGCAGGGCGCAGCCGGCGTGGGTCGGCATGGGCCGCAGCAGCAAATGGTGCCTCGCCAAGGTGAGGTTCGCGTCGGGCACGGCCTCGCCCAGATTCATGGCGAGGCTGGCCGAGGCCACTGCCGCGATCAGGGCTGCGCCTTGCTGTGCCAGGGTCTCGCCGTTCGGGTGATTTCCGGCGAAGCCGAGCACGCGCCCGCTCGCGATCTCGAACACGCAGGCACCCATGACGCCGTCGAGTAGAACCATGTCGCCCAGGTAGCGGCGCAGCGCTCTGTCGCCTTCGGGCGCCGCCTCGGTGCGCGGGGCTGCGGCGGCGGGCGCTTGCGGTGCGCTCGCGGGCACGGCGGTGGCCGGGCCGGGGGGGAGGGCGGCGACTGGCGCAACTGCGAGCAATGCGGGTGTTGGCACGGCGCTGGCCGCCGTGGCCGCCGTCGCAGTGGCCGCCGTTGCCGATGAATTGCCCGCCGTCATCATCAAGGGCATGGTCGCGCTGTCGGCGGCGTCGGGGCGGCGCCGCTGCAGTTCGTTCCAGGCGGCGCACAGCTGGCTCCACACCTCGGCCGGACGCGTGACGCGCGAGGTCGCGCTGGCCTCGATCTGGGTGGCGCTGCGAAACTTGGCGATCTCCGCGGGCAGCTCCCTGCCCGGACCGAGCGGCATGAAGAGCAGGCGCCCGCAACGCCAGCCGCCCTGCAGTGCGGCTTCGCGCAAAGGGGCAAGGGCGGCGGCCAGGCCTTCGCCCGGCAGCTCGGCCACCAGCGCGATGCCCAGCCGGCTGCGCCCGAGCAGGATGCGCGCCAGTGCCTGCTGGGCCGCGGCGTCGCCGTCGGTGTCGGCCTGGGTGCAGTAGATGCGGATCTTGGCGCCACTGCGCGCGCTGAGGTCGAGGAACTCGACCTCAGCCAGTTCGGCGCCCGAGCCGTGGCGGCGGATCACGAGTTTTTGTACCGGGCTGCGCCACGCGGCGGCGATGCCCGCGAGCAGCTTGCGAGACTGGTGCGTGCCCAGGTCATGCAGGGCCACGAATTCGGGCTGCAGGTGGTCGAACTGCTGGCTCAAGGCTTCGGCCGGGTCACAGGCCACGAACAGCTCGCGCAGGTGCTCGCCCACCCGGCTGCCGATCTCGCCCGCCTGTGGCGCGCTGTCGCTGACGCGGCTGACGATCTGCGTCTTGCCGCGCGTCGTTTGCCAGACCTCGGCGCTGGAAGCCGGGCCCACGGCTGCAGCTTGGGCGGCGAGGCGGGCGGGGTGGAGAAAAGCTTCGTTCATCGGGTCTGCATTTGGAGTGGGCGGCGGCCACCAGCCTGTGCTCGAGGCCCTGCAGATGCGCTCGGCGGTGCCCGCACAGCGGCGACGCAAAGTGTAGTCGCCGACCGCAGCGGCGCCTGTCTGCGCAGCCGGCCGCGCGGGCAGGCGCCGATAGAATCCGTGTCGGATGCCGCGCCCACCGGCACGGCCCGCCGAATCGGACCGCCGCCCATGCCAGCCCGCGCGAACCCTGCCCATCCACCGCCCGTCGTCATCGTCGGCGCGGGCCTGGCCGGCCTCACCGTGGCGCTGCACTTGGCGAGCAGCCATCCGGTCGTCGTGCTCGCCAAGCGCGACCTCGAAGAGGGTGCCACCGCCTGGGCCCAGGGCGGCATCGTCGGCGTGCTCGGCGGCGACGACAGCGTCGAGAGCCATGTGCGCGACACCCGGGACGCGGGCGCCGGCCTGGTGGACGAAGCAACCGCGCGCTTCATCGCCGAGCGCAGCGCCGAAGCGGTGGCCTGGCTGGTGCAGCGCGGCGTGCCATTCTCGGGCGACCCCGACGGCCCGCTCGGCCTGCACCTCACGCGCGAGGGCGGCCACGCCGTGCGGCGCATCGCCCATGCCGCCGACGCCACCGGCAAGGCCATCCACGACGCCCTGCTGGCCGAGGTGAAGCGCCATCCCAACGTCGTGCTGCGCGAGCGCTGGATGGCGGTGGACCTCATCACCTCGCGTTTATTGCGCGCCGACGAGCAGCCGCGCTGCTACGGCGTCTACGCGCTCGACATCGACCGCCAGAAGGTCGAGACGCTGCCGGCCGCCGCGGTGGTGCTGGCCACCGGCGGCGTGGGCAAGGTCTACCGCTACACCAGCAACCCCGAAACCGCCACCGGCGACGGCATCGCGATGGCGTGGCGGGCGGGCTGCCGCGTCGGCAACATGGAATTCATCCAGTTCCACCCGACCTGCCTCTACCACCCACTGGAGCGCAGTCTTCTCATCACCGAGGCGCTGCGCGGGGAGGGCGCGCATCTCAAGCTCCCCGATGGCACCCGATTCATGGCCAACCACGATGCGCGGCTGGAGCTCGCGCCGCGCGACATCGTCGCGCGCGCCATCGACTTCGAGATGAAGAAGCACGGCCTCGACCATGTCTGGCTCGACGCCACGCACTTGGGCGAAGCCTTCCTGCGCGAGCACTTCCCGACCATCCACGCGCGCTGCATGGCGCTTGGCATCGACATCGCACGCTCGCCCATCCCGGTGGTGCCGGCGGCCCACTACACCTGCGGCGGCGTGGTCACCGACCTCGACGGCCGCGCCGACGTGCCGGGCCTCTACGCGGTGGGTGAAACCACTTACACCGGCCTGCACGGCGCCAACCGCCTGGCCAGCAATTCGCTGCTCGAATGCGTGGTGCTCGGCCGCACCTGCGCCGACGACATCGTCGCGCGGCCGGTGGGCGAGCAGCCGGCGCTGCCCGCCTGGGACGAGAGCCAGGTCGAGAACGCCGACGAGCAGGTCGTGATCTCGCACAACTGGGACGAGCTGCGCCTTTTGATGTGGAACTACGTCGGCATTGTGCGCACCAGCAAGCGCCTGGAGCGCGCGCTGCACCGCATCAAGCTGCTCCGAAGCGAGATCGACGATTACTACACCAATTTCCGCGTCAGCCGCGACCTGCTCGAGCTGCGCAACCTGGTCGACTGCGCCGAGCTCATCGTGCGCTCGGCGCTCAACCGGCATGAGAGCCGCGGCCTGCATTTCAGCCGCGATTTCCCCGAAGCCCTGCCGGTGAGCTTCCCGACCATCCTGGCGCGCAAGATCAAGCGTTCGCCGGGGTCGTGAGCGGCGGCGCGACCGTCTTTGTCGTCCTCAGGCGCGTCGTCGCAAGGCTCGCAGCCGGCGTGCCGCCTTGTTGGCGATCACGAGATCACAGGAGCGTCGCGGCCACACGCATCGAGTAATCGACCGCCGTCACATCCTTGGTAAGCCGGCCGATCGAGATGCGGTCGACGCCGGTGGCGGCGATGCCCCGCACCTGATCGAGTGCGACGCCGCCCGAGACTTCGAGCAGCGCGCGGCCGGCATTCAGTGCGACCGCCTCGCGCATCTGCGGCAGGCTGAAGTTGTCGAGCAGCACGCTGGTGGCGCCGTGAGTGAGCGCCTCGCGCAATTGCGCCAGCGTTTCCACCTCGATCTGGATGCCCACGTCGGCGTCAAGCCGGCGCGCGGCCTCGAGCACCTGCGCGATGCCGCCCGCCGCGGCGATGTGGTTTTCTTTGATGAGGATGCCGTCCCAGAGGGCCAGCCGCTGGTTCTGGCCGCCACCGGTGCGCACCGCGTACTTCTGCGCCTGGCGCAGGCCCGGCAGGGTCTTGCGGGTGTCGAGGATGGCGCAGCCGCGCGGCTTGGGCGAAGCGCCGGCGATGGCCTCGAC
>JANONH010000446.1:0-1936 GCA_031420735.1 Methylibium sp. | reverse complement strand
ATGCATGATCACCACATTGGTAAATCCACCGTTGCGCTGGTCGATCGCATCCAGCGCTTCGTTCACGCGCTCGAGCGGGAAGCGCTGGTGTTCGAACACGCCGAGGTTCAAGGTGCCCGCGTGCGCCATGGCGGCGATGTCCTGTCCTTCTGCGGTCGTGAACCACAGTGAGCCGATGTAAGACTTTTGCAGGCACATCAACGGGAACGGCTCCAGCGCAATCGGCTCGGCAACGCCGCCGATATTGATGGCCTTGCCGCCGCGGCGCAGCGCGTTGAATGAATCGAGCACCGTCGAGACCGGCGCGTTGGCGCCAAGCGCCTCTATGAGCGCATCGACGCCGTAGCCGCCGGTCGCTTCCATCACCAGCTCTGCCGTCGGCCGCTTGCCGAGCGTGACCGGCACGATGCGGGCCGCATCGAGCCGGTGCAGCTTGTCGAGCAGCGCCTGGTTGCGCCCTGTCGCAAAGACCTTCGCCGCGCCCATCGCCAATGCGAGCATGACCGCGCCCAGGCCGAGCGTGCCGGTCGCGCCGTCGATCAGCACGGTCTGGCCGGGTGCGAATTGCGCTTTGCGCAGCGCGGCATAAGCGGTGCCGAGGTAGCCGAAGCGGGCGCCTTGTTCGAAGCTGATGCTCTCGGGCAGCTTCACCAGGTTGGCGGCCGGCGCGGTGAGGTACTGGCCGAAGCCGGCGTAGGGGTAGTCCTCGAACAGTTGCTGCGAGCCGGGGCCGAAGCCGAAGTAGCCCTGGAAGGTGTAGGCGCTGCAGTTAATGGGGTCGCCGCGGCGGCAGGCCAGGCAGCTCCCGCAAGACAGGCCCGGGTTCACGTACACGCGGTCGCCAGGCTTGATGTCCGCGCGCACCCTGCTGCCCACCTGGGCCACGACGCCGGCCGAGTCGAGGCCATAGATCGCCGGCAGCGCGGGCAGCGGCAAGAAGGGGAACCACTTCGGGTAGTGGGTCACCACGTTGCGCAGGTTGGGCACGACGCCGGCGGCCTTGACTTCGACCAGCACGTCGGTCGGGCGGACTTCGGGCATCGGGATGGTGTCGAGCTGGAACGGCTTGCCGATCTCGTGCAGGCGCGCGGCGCGCATCGTCTGGGTCATGGTTTTCTCCTGGGTGGCGGTGGGGCGGTCGAGCGGGCTGCAAGGCCCGGGCGGTGTGGGTCGTTCGGCAAGGGATGGCTTGCCCGGTTCAGTGCGCCAAGAAGTCAAGCACCAGGCGGTTGAAGTCGTCGGCATGCTCCCACTGCGCCCAGTGGCCGCAGCGGCTGAAGACGTGCAAGCGCGCGTTCTGCAGCCCGGCCAGCAGGCGCAGGCCGGTGTCGAGCGGCACGAAGCGGTCGTCGCGGCCCCAGACCACGAGCGTGGCTTGGGCGATCTCGCCCAAGCGGTGGCCGACATCTGGAAACTGCTTCGGGTTGGCCTCGGCGCTCTTGACAAAGTTCTCCAGGTGATCGCGGCGCGCCAGCATGTTGGCAAGGCGCGCCTCGAACAGCGCCTCTGTCAGCACGCTCGTGTCGTACACGAACACATTCATCATGCGTCTGAGGTTTTCGACCGTGGGTGCGCGGTAAAGCGCCCCGATGAGCTTGATGCCCTCGGTGGGCATCGGCACCAAGGGGCTCGCGCCGCCGGTGCCCCCGCCCATGAGCACCAGCTTGGCCACACGCCGGGGGTTGGCCAGCGCAAAGGCCACTGCGCTGTGCGCGCCCATCGAGTTGCCGATGACATGCGCCTTGTCCAGACCGATGGCGTCCATGAGCCCTTCGAGGGCGCGTGCATTGAGTTCGGAGCGCGAGCCGGTGC
Organism: Methylibium sp.; assembly: GCA_031420735.1. Lineage (GTDB taxonomy): Bacteria > Pseudomonadota > Gammaproteobacteria > Burkholderiales > Burkholderiaceae_C > Methylibium. Next base: position 124 of record JANONH010000446.1, on the reverse strand, counting down.
AGACCACCGGGTCGCTTTTGCTCCAGCCGGGGCAGTCCATGAGGATCACGCGGTAGCCTGCTTCGACCAGCGGCTCGAGGTTGCGGTTGAAGTTGGCCCAGCCGCTGGCGCCGGGGCCCGAACC
>JANONH010000445.1:0-2731 GCA_031420735.1 Methylibium sp. | reverse complement strand
GCACGCTCGAGCGCGGGCTGGTGGGCAATATTTACGCCGGGCGCGTGGCGCGCGTGCTGCCCGGCATGCAAAGCGCCTTCATCGACATCGGCCTGGAGCGCGCGGCTTTCCTGCACGTGGCCGACCTCCACCGCGACGACGTGCCGGGCCGCGAGAGCAGCGGCGTGCCGCCGATCGAGAAGCAGGTGTTCGAGGGGCAGACGCTGGTGGTGCAGGTCATCAAAGACCCGATCGGCAGCAAGGGCGCGCGCTTGTCCTCGCAGATCAGCATTGCCGGGCGGCTGCTCGTGTTCCTGCCGCAGGACGACCGCATCGGCATCAGCCAAAAGATCGGCTCGCACGAGTTGCGCGAGCAGTTGCGCAGCCGGCTGCAGGCCCTGGCCGGCGAAAGCAGCGGCGGTTTCATTTTGCGCACCAACGCCGAGGAAGCCACCGACGCCGAACTTGCCGACGACATCGCCTACCTGCGCAAGACCTGGAACGCCATCCGCGAGCGCGCCTTCAAGGCCGCTGCCGGCTCGCTGCTGCACCAGGACCTGAGCCTGGTGCAGCGCGTGCTGCGCGACCTCACGCACGAGCAGACCCAGGCGGTGCGCATCGACTCGCGCGTGCAGTACGAAGTGTTGCGCGAGTTCGGCGCGCAATACACGCCCACCTCGGTGGCCAAGCTCGAACACTACGCCGGCGAGCGGCCCATCTTCGACCTCTTTGCCGTCGACCAGGAAATCGAACGGGCGCTCGCGCGCCGTGTCGACCTGAAGAGCGGCGGCTACCTCATCATCGACCAGACCGAGGCGCTCACCACCTTTGACGTCAACACCGGCGGCTACGTCGGCGCACGCAACTTCGACGACACCATCTTCAAGACCAACCTCGAAGCCGCGCAGGCCATGGCGCGCCAATTGCGCCTGCGCAACCTCGGCGGCATCATCATCCTGGACTTCATCGACATGCAGCGCCAGGACCACCAGGAAGCCGTGCTCGCCGAGCTGCGCAAGCAACTCGCGCGCGACCGCACCAAGGTCACCATCAGCGGCTTCACGCAACTGGGCCTGGTGGAGATGACGAGAAAGCGCACGCGCGAGTCGCTTGCGCACCTGCTCTGCCAGCCTTGCCCCACCTGCGAAGGCAAGGGCCAGGTCAAGACGCCGCGCAGCGTCTGCTACGACATCCTGCGCGAAATCTTGCGCGAAGCGCGCCAGTTCGACCCCAAGGAATTTCGCGTCATCGCCAGCGCCGCGGTGGTGGAGATGCTGCTCGACGAAGAGAGCCAACACCTCGCCGGCCTCTGCGACTTCATCGGCAAGCCGGTGTCGCTGAGAACCGAGCCGAGCTTGTCGCCGGAGCAGTACGACATCGTGCTGCTTTAGGGTTCGAGGCAGCCGTGTTGTACCTGCCAAGCCGAAATCGTCCGCCGTGTCGAATCCCTCTTCGCATGGGCCGACCGCCTCGAAGCTCGCCACGCCGCCGCGCGTGCACAAGTCAAACGCCTGACCCCCGCGCTGCTGGCCAAAGCCTTTCGCGGCGAACTGGTGCCGCAAGACCCGGCCGACGAGCCAGCTTCCGAATTGCTCGAACGCCTGGGTCAACGGCCTGCCGACAATCCGACCGGTCTGCCGAAGTCACAGGGTGCGAAGCCCCGCCGTGCGAATGCGGCGCAAACCGCATCAAGTGCCTGAGAGAAGGTCACCACCATGAAGATCGAATCCATCCGACTGAAGAACTACAAGGTCTTCCGTGACGTTCACCTGAAAGACATCCCGTCATTCCTGGTGGTCGTCGGCGCCAATGGCTCGGGTAAGTCCACGCTGTTCGATGTGTTCGGTTTTCTGCATGACTGCCTTAAAGGCAACGTGCGGCAGGCGCTCGACAGCCGGGGTCGCTTTCGCGAGGTGTTGAGCCGCGATGCGCTGGACGACACCATCCTCATCGAAATTCAGTACCGCATGCTGATCACGGATGTCGAGCGGCTGGTGACGTACTCGCTCGAAATCGGCGAGCGCGCGGGTGCGCCGTTCGTCCAGAGAGAAATCCTGCGCTACAAGCGTGGCCGTTACGGCAGCCCGTTCCGGTTTCTGGATTTCTCCAGCGGTGAGGGCTACGCGATCACGAACGAGGAAGACTTTCAGAAGTCCGACGAAGAGCTGGAGCGCGAGGTGCAGAAGGTGGCACCGGAGACTCTGGCCATCAAGGGGCTGGGGCAGTTCGAGCGCTTCAAGGCGGCGAATGCGTTCCGGCAGTTGATCGAGTCGTGGCATGTGTCCGATTTCCATATCAGCGCTGCCCGTGGCCGCAAGGAAGCGTCGGGCGAATCGGAACACCTGTCGGAAACCGGCGAGAACCTGCCTCTCGTGGCGCGCTATCTGTTCGAACAGCATCCACAGGCGTTTCAGACCATCCTCGACACCATGGCGCGCCGCGTGCCCGGTATTGCGTCAGTGCAGCCGGTGTTGATGGACGACGGCTACTTGACGCTGCGCTTCCAGGACGGCTCGTTCAAAACTCCGTTCCTCGACCGTTATGTGTCCGACGGCACCATCAAGATGTTCGCCTACCTGGTGCTGCTTCACGACCCCAAGCCGCACCCGCTGCTGTGCGTCGAAGAGCCAGAGAACCAGCTCTACCCGAAGCTGATGGCCGAGCTGGCCGAGGAGTTCCGTCTCTACGCAAACCGAGGTGGGCAGGTCTTCGTGTCCACGCACTCGCCAGACTTCCTGAACGCGGTCGCGCT
>JANONH010000444.1:0-6622 GCA_031420735.1 Methylibium sp. | reverse complement strand
TGCGGCGCGCGTGGCCTAAAGCGTGCATTGAGGTGCTGGTGTACGAGTCGGCGGCGGCCATCTTGCAAGGCAACCCCGACATCGACCGCGTGATCGTCGAGCCGCAGGAAGGCGCCCGCGTGGCCAAGCTGAAGCTCGCGTTCGGCTTGCTGCGCCGCTACGACCTGGCCATCAGCACGCTCTACAACGACCGGCCGCACGTCTATGCCTTGCTGGCTTCGCGCCGACGCGTCAACGTGGTGCCACCGATGGCTTCGCCCGGCGCGGCCTGGAAGCGGCGGCTCTCGAGCGGCTGGTCGGAGCTGGCGCTCGGCGCTCACCACGCGGTCGACGAATACCTGCGTCTGGCCGATGTTCTGGGTATCGAACGGGTGGCCGAAGTGGTGCCTCCATCCACCGACGACACCACCGCGCTCGAGGGGCTGCTCGGGGCCGGCTGGCGCGAGGTTCCCACCGTGGTGGTGCATCCGGTGCCGTTGTACCGCTACAAGTCCTGGGCCGACGCGGGTTGGCAGGCCGCCATCGAGCACTTGGTGCTCACGCACGGCCTGCGTGTGGTGGTTAGCGGCGGCCCGGGCGATGTGGAGCGCGAGCGCGTCGCCGCGATCGTGCGCGGCTTGACAGCGACCGCCGCGCCGCGTGTCGTCGACGCCGCGGGGCGGCTCGCGCTGGCCGAACTCGCGGTGCTGTTGCGCGGCGCGCGCGCCTACCTCGGGCCCGACACTGCCATCACGCACCTGGCCGCGGCCTGCGGGACGCCGACGGTTGCTTTGTTCGGCCCCTCGCACCCGGTGGCCTGGGGCCCGTGGCCGCCTGGCACCGCAGCCACCGCCGGCAGCCCGTGGCGGCTCAAGTCGCCGCTGCAGCGTAGCGGCTCGGTGTGGCTGTTGCAAGGCGAAGGCGACTGTGTGCCCTGCCTGCAGGAGGGCTGCGAACGCCACCTCGCCAGCCGTGCCGACTGCCTGGACGAGCTCGCAGCACGGCGCGTCTGCAACGCGCTTGACGAGGCGCTCGCACCACGCAGCGTGCGCCTGCCACCGCTGGTCGCCGCGCTGCGGGAATCACGCTTTCGAGGGAGTCCATCGATCCCTTAAACGGGGCGCGGTGCGCAAAAAAAAGCGGACTTCAACCCACGGGCCGACGGCCCTGCGCCAGGCGCGCAGAGCGCCGTGCCCGCCAATAGCGGCGATGAAATAACTGCAGCACCGACTTCACCCTCAAGGTCGCGTTGGGGAAAGCCAAATCCAGCAGCTTACGCAGCCGCCAATCCAGCGGGAGCGAGGTGGCCTCGCGCAACGCTTGCCAGCGCTCGGGCCAGGGCGGTCTGCGCAACAGCGTGCGCAGAAAGCGGTCCCGGCATAGCGACCGGGCCATCAGCGCATGCATGCGCTCGCTGCAGCCAGCCACGTCGGCATCGGCCAGCAACTGCTCGACCTCGGCGCGGATGCGGTCGAGCCGGCGCTCGGTCCATTCGCCCATCTCCTCGGCACTGTCGAAGCGCGGCTGCATCGACGTGCCGCCGCGCCGGTAGTGCACGAGCGGAGCGTCGACGGTGATGGCGCCGCCCATCGCGGTGGCGCGGAACACCATGATCTGGTCTTCGTAGGCAACGGCCGGGAGCAGGTTGCCGAATCGCTGCATCGAACGTCGCGTGAACGCGTGCCCGGCGCCGACGATGTAGGGGCGCTTGCGCATCCAGTCATCGATTCCACGCCAGTGTGCGAGGTCATCGACGCGGATAACGCCGTGCAGCCGCCCCTCGGTGTCCATATCGTTCAGATGACTGGCGATCAGGTCGGCGCGGCGTTGGTTGCTGTCCCAGGCTTCGACCAGGCTTCGCACTCGGTTGGGCGTGGACACGTCGTCGCCGGCCGCGGTGACCAGCAGATCGCCGCTCGCAAACCGCAGCAACTGGTTGTAGTGTTCGGCGATGCCCAGGTTGGGCGTGCGCGGCCGCACAACGACGCGGTGCGCCCCGGAGTAGCCGGCGGCGAGTTCGTGCAAGCGCTCAAAGCTGCCATCGGTCGAGCCATCGTCCGAGAGCACGATCTCGATCGGTTCGCACTCCTGCGCAAACGCACTGGCGACCGCGCGGTCGAGCAGGTGACGCTGCTGGTACGTCAGCACCAAAAGACTGACCTTGGGGAAGCCCGGCGGCGTCGGCGTCGCTGCTGGCGCGCATGCACTGCGAGGCGCTGGCAGATCCTGCGGAGCGTTTACCGACGTGCCCACCGGCCGGGTCTACTGTCGTGGTCCGTGTTGCCGCACGAGCACCGGGATGCGTTGTGCGAGCAAGCGAACGTAGGTGCCGAGATAGGCGAACGCCGTGCCCCACTCGCCGCGGCGGCGGAACCGGTTGGCACAGCGCAGCATGTGGTCCTGGAGGGGCCATGACGAGCGTTGCTCGGCGCGGCGCACCAGTTCGACGCGGATCAGCTCCGGTAGATCCGCCAGGAATGCGGCGTCCGTGGCCGTGCCGCTCATGCCCGTGGCGGCATAGTTGGCGACGACGATGTCGATCCAGCGAGTCGGTGCCACGAAGGCAGCGCGCAGGTTGAAGTCCCAGTCGGCGTACAGCCGGTAGCGCAGGTCGAAGCCGCCGAGCGCGTCGAACAGGCTGCGTTTGTAGAACACGGCTTGCTGGCAAAGATTGGCAACGAACAGCCGCTTCAAGGGCATGGGTCCGGCGTAGCGTTCACCGGGCGATACGCCGCACTTGTTAACCGCCATCATGAGCACGTCGCCGTAAACCATCTGCGCCCTGTCCTCGGCAACAAGGCAAGAGGCCACGACCGCCAGCGTGTCCGGATCATGGAAGCAGTCGTCGCCGCCCAGGACCAGAAACCATGTGCCGCGCGCCAGCCGCACACCGCGGTTCACGGCGTCGTAGACGCCGCTGTCGGGGCGCGAGTCGATGCGAAGTGCAGGCAAGGCTTGGGTGAAGCGCTGCGCCACTGCGAGCGTCGCGTCGGTCGAAGCGCCGTCGCTCACGATGACCTCGAAGTCACGCCGGGTCTGGCTCACCAACGATTGCAGAGCCTGGGCCAGCGTCGCGGCGCTGTTCATCGTCGGCACCACGATAGAAACCAGCGGGCGCGGGTGGTGGTCCGAATCTGCGCTCATGGCGCGGCACCACCGCCTGGGGTCGCGCGTCCAGTGAGCCTTCGCCTGATGCGGTGGAACGCGCGCCGCAGGTGCTCGCGCGCGCTGCATGTCAGGCCCGCGTCGACGTCGCCGTGGGCAACGAAGACGGCGTTGCCGTGCATCGGCACGTCGGGGCGGATGGCGGCAAAGCCCACGTTCAGGAAGCGCGGCGACAACAGTGCCTCAACGTCGGACAACAAGCCCGACGACTCGTAGACGGCTTCGGTGCTGACCTCGGTGTAGATCAGCCGCAGGCGCTCGATCATGGACCGCGGCAAGGACTTCAGGACCAGGTACTCGGCGCCTTGAACGTCGACGATCATGACGTCGGGCGCTTCGAGGCCGTGCTCGAGCAGCACCGAATCGAGCCGGCGCGTGGGCACCTCGATCGCGCCGCGCATGGTGACCTCGGGGAACAGCGTGCTGTGCGTGCCCAGACGCAGCAGCGAACTCGATTCGCCATCGTTGCTCGCGACGTTAAACGATGCGATGCCGTCGGTGTCGGAGACCGCCACCGGAAAAACCTTGATACGGCAGTCGCGTGCGGCCAGGCCGTACAAGGACACAAGTGGTTCGGGCTGCGGCTCGAAGAGGTAGATGTGGCGCAGCGCGGGGAACAAGCGGTTGATCAGTGGCAGTTCGCCAAAGCGGTGCGCGCCGATCACGCACAGCACCTTTAACGCGCGCGACAAATGCGTGCCGCGGAGTGCTTTTAGCAGTTCGACGTCATAGATGGCCTGACCGGCAGGCAGGATTGAACATGTAGTCATGCGCGCGGTTGTGGGCCTCAAGTGCCGTTCATACGGCGGTCGATCTTAGGCGATGAGGGCGGCGGGACGGCAGGCTCTGATGGCATTGCGGTGGAATGCTGTTGCACTACGCGGTGCCGCAAGGTGATCATGACGTGATCCGCGAACAGCCCGGGTCGACCGTGGCTGCGCTCGCAAGCGCCTGACGCGAACGCACGGGGCAGTCGGGCGCGTACCGCGTCGCTAAGCTTTACCTGTCCAAGCTTGCGGTAGTAGTTGCAGCGGCGGCGCATTCGGCTTACCGAACCACCGACACCGCCGTATGCAAATCGATGAAGACCGACAACTTCGAGATTCAGTTGGGCCGCAGCCGCATGCGCCCATGCCGGAGAAATGAACGAGAGGTGCTCCGGGAAACCGCAATACCAGTACCGCCCGCCAGCCCACCGCCATGCCGGCGTCTCCATGTTGCCCGTCGAGATGATCAAGGTCCCACCGTCCGAGAGTCGGCCGGCCAGGCTCGCAATGAAGGCGCGCGGATGGCTCACATGTTCGATCACGTCGACCGCGCATACGACCTCAAAGCGTCCCGTCACCGACTCGAGATCCCGAATCCTCGTGCCGACGATCTCGACGCCGTTGTGTTCGGCCTTGCGAGCCGCAGCGGCTGAAGCTTCGACGCCGTACTTGCTAAAACGCGGCCCAAGCCGAGCGAGCAGACTTCCGTCGTAGCAGCCGACATCAAGCACCTTGCCTGCGGTCGCGCAGGCCGACTCGATGGCAGAAAGGACGAGGCGCTGGTCCGCTCTAAGTTCGGAAGACACCCAAACGGTTTCTGCGGCGCGCTCGTATAGACGCTCGTACTCGGCTTCGGACCGAATCGGATGCCTGAAGCCAAGATGGCACCGTCGGCATAAGTAGAGTGAATCACCGTTCCATGGCGGATCGAGGAGTTGGCCGGCGAACAGCCTTGCCAGCGGAATCGCCCCGAGCTTGTCGAGTGCATCGCCGCTGCACTGACGGCATTCAATGCGGGATTCAGCTCCGCCAGCGGCCGTCATGAACTGTCCCCACCACAACGCATGGGCGCGAATCCGGTCTGGACCAGGCCAAGAGGACGGCGTGCGTCCGACGCATCTGTGCGGGCAAGCTGGGCGGGTTCACAGGTAGGACACATAAACCCATCGGCCGTGTTGTCGCAGCATGTGCATCGAAAAACCGCGTCTTTGCTCCTCTGCCACCCACTCCCGCGCCCGGCTGCGCCGCTCCGCCTTGAAGCGCTTTCTTGCCCACCAGCCCATGCCCATCTTGCGGTAGAAGTGCGCGCGATCGCCGAGGTCGGCGGCGCCGGTCTCGAGCTTGATGGCCTTTTGCGTGATGGAGCCGAAGTGATGCAGCAGCACGTCGCCCACGGTGCCCACCGGCACGCCGTGGCGCGTGCAGCGCAGCAGGAATTCGACGTCTTCGCGCCCACCCAGGGCGCGGTCGGTGTCGGGGAAGCCGATTTGCTCGAAGACGCGGCGGCGCACCGCGAAGCACACACCGTGAAACCAGCCGCGGCGCAGGGTGCCGCGCATGGCGCTGCGAAACGCCGCAGCGTGGGCGCTGAAGTCGTAGTCGAGCGGGCCTTCGGCAAGCGCCGGGCTCACCACGTCGAGCCGGTGGGTGTCGGCGGCGGCCAGAAGGTCCTGCATGCCGTGCTCGCACACGACGACGTCGTTGTTGAGCAGCACCACCCAGTCGCTCGCGTCGTGCAGCGCGCCCTGGGTCCAGGCGCCGCCGCAGCCCAGGTTGACGGCATTGCGCAGCTGCGGCAGTTCGGGGTGAGACGCCAGCCAGGCCGGGGTGTCGTCGGTGCTGCCGTTGTCGATGACGAGCAGCGCTTCTGCCGGGGTGCCGCCCGCGAGCAGGCTCGCCACGCACTGGCGGGTGTAGGCCAGTTGGTCGAGCACCGGAATGACGACGCGAAAGCCCACGGCGCGAGCCCGCTGCGGCGTCAACGCGCGGGGCGCGGTGCACGCCCCATGGCGTAGAACTCGTCATTGGGCCGCAGCGAAATCAGGTTGGCCATGCGGTTGGAGAGCGCGAACAGCGCCGTGATCGCGCCGATGTCCCAGATGTCTTCGTCGCTGAAGCCGTGCGCGTGCAGCGCGGTGAAGTCGGCCTCTTCGACGTCTTCTGCGGCTTCGCAGACCTTGCGCGCAAAGCCGAGCATGGCGTGCTGCCTCGGTGTGAGGTCGGCCTTGTTCGGGTTGGTGGCCAGTTGGTCGGCGAGCAAGGGCTTCTTCTCCACCACGCGCAGGATGGCGCCGTGGGCCACCACGCAGTAGAGGCAGCGGTTCACGCCCGAGGTCGCCACGACGATCATTTCGCGCTCGCCTTTCGTGAGGCCCGAGTCGCGCAGCATGAGAGCGTCGTGGTAGGCGAAGAAGGCACGCGCTTCGTCGGGGCGGTGCGCGAAGCCCAAGAACACGTTGGGGATGAACCCGGCCTTTTCTTGCACGGCCAGCACCTTCTCGCGCAGGTCTTGTGGCAGTTCGTCGAGCGAGGGCACGGGAAAGCGGCTGATCGCAGGCGCCTTTGCGGGGACGTTCGCGCGGTCGGTCGGTGTCAAAGCACTCATGCGGGGGCTCCGGAAACTTCGGCGGCGGGTGAGGGCGCCGTGGGGTTCTTGAATTGCAGTGCGTGCAGCCGCGCGAACAGGCCGCCTTTGGCCAGGAGTTCGGCGT
>JANONH010000443.1:0-1781 GCA_031420735.1 Methylibium sp. | reverse complement strand
GGCTTGAAGAAGCTGGTGCCCGAGCGCGTGGCGCCGTTCGTCGTTGGCCTGTGTGCCGACGCGGCCGCCGACGTCAGTGGCCAAATCTTTGGCGTGCGCAACAACGAGATCTACCTCTTCAGCCAGCCGCGGCCGATCCGCAACGCGCACTGTGGTGAAGGCTGGACGCCGCAGAGCGTGATCGACACCGCGTTGCCGATGCTGCGCGCCGGTTTCTTCCCGCTCGACCGCTCGGGTGATGTGTTCACCTGGGATCCGGTCTGACTTTCTTCCCCATCGCAAGGAGACAAACATGCCACTGAACAACAAAGTCATCATCACCTGCGCCGTCACCGGCTCCATCCACACGCCGTCGATGTCGCCCTATTTGCCGGTGACGCCGCAGGAGATTGCCGAAGCCGCCATCGGCGCCTGCGAGGCCGGCGCGGCCATCATCCACCTGCATGCGCGCGACCCGGTGACCGGCAAGCCCGACCAGCGTCCAGAAGCCTTCGCGGCCTTTCTGCCCGCGATCAAGCGCGGCTGTGATGCGGTGGTCAACCTCACGACCGGCGGCTCGCCCTACATGTCGGTGCAGGAACGCATCCAGCCGTCGATCGTGTTCAAGCCCGAGGTCGCCTCGATGAACATGGGCACGATGGGGTTCGGCCTCTTCGGCATGCTCGATCGCTTCAAGGAATTCAAGCAGCCGTGGGAGCGCGAGTACCTCGAAGGCAGCAAGAACCTGGTGTTCCGCAACACCTACGGTGACATCGAGACGGCATTGAAGGACATGTCGGCCAACGACACCCGCTACGAGTTCGAGTGTTATGACACCGCGCACCTGTACAACCTGGCGCACTTCGTCGAGCGTGGCCTCGTCAAGGCGCCGTACTTCGTGCAGACGGTCTTCGGCCTGCTCGGCGGCATCGGGTCGCACCCTGACGACGTGATGCACATGAAGCGCACCGCCGACCGCCTGTTCGGCAAGGATTACCGTTGGTCGGTGCTAGGCGCCGGCGCGGCGCAGATGAAGGTCGCGGCCATGGCCGCAGCGATGGGTGGCAACGTGCGTGTGGGGCTGGAAGACAGCCTGTGGATCGGCAAGGGCCAGCTCGCGAAGTCGAACGCCGAGCAGGTGCGCAAGGTTCGCGAAATCTTGAGCGGCCTCGGCCTGGAAGTGGCGACACCGGCTGAGGCGCGCGAGATTCTGCAACTCAAGGGGCAGCATGCCGTGGCGTTCTGAATGATGGTGTTCTGAACCGTTGCGTAGCTAGAATGTACGCATCCTTACTGTAACGAGTCGCCAGCTGCGGGCGAGTCTGACGACATGGCCACCGAGACACACACGATCGACTGGGAGCTGCGGCTCGGCTTCCTGATCCACGATGTATCGCGCTTGCGCCGCAGCGCTTTTGATCGCTGCCTGAAACCCTTGAACGTCACCCGCTCGCAGTGGTGGTTGCTGGCCTACCTTTCACGCGAAGACGGCATGACGCAGTCGCAGCTGGCCGAGGAGCTTGACCTCGGAAAAGTGGCTGTGGGCGGCCTGATCGACCGGCTCGAAAAAGCCGGCCTGCTGCGCCGCGATGCCGACCCCAGCGACCGGCGCGTCAACCGCGTCTTCCTGGAGCCCAAGAGCAAGCAGCTGATGACCAAGTTGCGCAAGGTCAGCCACAAGCTGAATCAGCAGATTCTCGAACGCCTGAGCGACGAGAACCTGGAGAGCACGGCCGTCACCCTGAACGCGATGAAGCGCAACCTGCTGCTTTACCTGCAGGCCACCGAAACTTGATGCGGAC
>JANONH010000442.1:0-3971 GCA_031420735.1 Methylibium sp. | reverse complement strand
ATGGCAGCCGCTCCGCTGCTGTTCCTGCTCTTGCTCGTCACCCAGACCGTGCCGCGCGCCTACGCCACCTCGCGGCTGCAGAACCTGCTCTGGTCGCGCACCGGCAACGCCGACCTGCGCTTTCGCAGCGAACTGGGCTTCGCCCCACTGGCGCGCTTGCTGCTCAAGAACTGGCTGCTGGTGATGTTGACGCTTGGCTTCTATTGGCCCTGGGCCGCCGTCGCCGTCGCTCGCCTGCGCCTGCAGGCCGTGTCGCTGCGCAGCCGCGACTCGCTCGATGCCCTGGTGGCCGGCGCCACCGCAGCCCGTGGCGACGCCGCCGGCGATGCGGCCGGCGACGCGCTCGGCATCGACCTCGGCCTGTGAGTGTTTCGCACGGCCGCCCGAAGGAAGGCTCGCTCCCGCTTGGCGGGACAGCGCGCAGCGCGAAGGGTGCACCAATGAGCCTCCGCACGGCCGCCCGAAGGACGGCTCGCTCCCGCTCGGCGGGACAGCGCGCAGCGCGAAGGGTGCTCCATGAGCTTGCTCGAGATCCAGGGGCTCGCCAAGCACTACGGCAAGGAGTGCGTGTTCGAGTCGGTGTCGCTGCGAGTCGAAGCGGGCGAGTTCGTTGCGTTGCTGGGTGAGTCGGGCGTGGGCAAATCGACCTTGCTCAACGCCATTGCCGGCCTCGACAGCGTCGACGCCGGCCAAGTGCTGCTCGACGGCCGCCACGTCGGCGCGATGAGCGAGCGCGAGCAGGCCTTGTTGCGGCGCGCCCAACTCGGCTTCGTGTTCCAGGCCTTTCACGTGCTGCCGCACTTGAGCGTGGCCGACAACGTGGCGCTGCCGCTGTTGCTGCTCGGACGGCCCGATGTAGCCCGCGTCGAGGCCATGCTCGAGGCGGTGGGCCTGGCCGGGCTCGGTGCGCGCCTGCCGCAGCAACTCTCGGGCGGGCAGTTGCAGCGGGTGGCGATCGCGCGCGCGCTGGTGCACCGGCCACGCCTGATCCTGGCCGACGAACCCACCGGCAACCTCGATCCGGGCACGGCCGAGCGCGTGCTGCAGGCCCTGGCCGACGAGGTGCGCAAGGAAGGCGCGGCCTGCGTGCTCGTCACGCATTCGGCAGCGGCCGCCGCGCGCGCCGATCGCGTGTTGCGCCTCACGCCCGGCGGCGTGGTCGATTCGCCGCCAGCCGCTGGCCAGCGGCTGGCGCCGGGCGGCGCCTCGGCCGTGCTCGCAGCCGCGCCGGTCTCGCCGTGAACGCCATGAACGCCGACGGCGCCCGCCCCGGCATCCTGGCGCTGCTGCGTCATTTGTCCTGGCCGGAACTGCGCCACCACACCGCGCGCCACCTGGTGGCGATGCTGGCCGTAACGCTCGGCGTGGCGCTGGCGTTTGCGGTGCACTTGATCAACGCCTCGGCGCTGTCGGAGTTCGGCGCGGCGGTGCGCAGCGTCAATGGCGAACCCGACTTCAGCCTGCGCGCGAGCGGCAGTGGCGCGAGCGGCTTCGACGAAGCGCTCTACGAGCGCGTTGCCGCGCACCCGCAGGTGCAGCTGGCGTCGCCGCTGGTGGAAGTCGACAGCTTCGCATTGGCGGGCGACGGCAAGCGCCACGCGCTGCGCGTGCTCGGCCTGGATGCCTTCGCTGCTGCGGCCTTGTCGCCCGCGCTGCTGCCGCAGGCCGCGCCGAACCTGGGCCGCCTGGCCGCGCTCGAGCCGTCGAACGCCTTCCTCAACCCGGCAGCGCAGCGCCTGTTGCGGCTCGAAGCGGGCCAGAATCTGCGCGTGCAAAGCGGCCTGGACCTCATCGAACTGCGTGTGGCCGGCACCACCAGCGCGAGCGGCGGCCCACTGGTGGTGATGGACATCGCCGGTGCGCAAGCAGGGTTTGGACGGCTCGGTCGGCTCAGCCGCATCGACGTGCGTCTGGCCGCCGGCGCCGAGCCGGCACGCGTGCTGCGCGAGCTGGCCTTGCCGGGCGCGGTCGTCGCGGTGACGCCCGAAGATTCGGCCGAGCGCATCAGCAATGTTTCGCGCGCCTACCGCGCCAACCTCACGGTGCTGGCCCTGGTGGCGCTTTTCACTGGCGCCTTTCTCGTCTTTTCGATCCTTTCCCTGTCGGTTGCCAAGCGCCTGCCGCAGTTCGCCTTGCTGGGCGTGCTGGGCCTGGATGCGCGCGAACGCTTGCGCCTGGTGCTGGCGGAGGCGGCCTTGCTCGGCGTGGCTGGCAGCCTGCTCGGCGTGGCGCTCGGCACGGCCCTGGCCGCGCTCGCGCTGCGCTGGCTCGGTGGCGACCTGGGCGGCGGCTACTTCCAGGGCGCCCAGCCAAGCCTGCAGTTCAGCGCGGGCGCGGCCCTGCTCTACGGTGCGCTCGGCGTCGCGGCGGCGGTGGTGGGAGGCGGGTTGCCGGCGCACCACGCCGCGCGGCTGGCGCCGGCCCAGGCGCTCAAGGGCTTGGGCGACGCCGGCCGGCCGGGCGTCTGGCCTTACTTCGGCCCGATATTGATGCTCGTCGGCGCGCTGCTCGCACTCGCACCGCCGGTGGGCGGTTTGCCGCTGGCGGCCTACTTCGCAGTGGCGCTGCTGCTCGTTGGCGGCATCGCCTGCGTGCCGGCGGCGGTGGGCCTGCTGCTGCGCCTGGCGCCGCCCGCGCGCAGCCCCCTCTGGCTGCTCGCCACCGAGCGCGCACGCCACCTGCGCAGCAGCGCCACGGTGGCGGTGGCCGGCGTGGTGGCGAGCCTGGCCCTGGCGGTCGCGCTGACGGTCATGGTGGCGAGCTTTCGCGACGCGGTGTCGCGCTGGCTCGACACCGTGCTGCCGGCGGACCTGTATGTGCGCAGCGCCACCGGAGGCAGTGCCGCGGCCGAGGCGGCCTGGCTGCCCGAGGCCTTTGTGCAGGCGGCTGCCGCCCTGCCCGGTGTCGCCCGCAGCGAGGGGCTGCGCGCCATGCCCATGCCGCTGGAGCCGGCACGGCCTTCGCCGACGCTCATCGCGCGGCCGCTGTCCGACCCGGAGCGCGAGCTGCCACTCACCGGCGAGCTGCTCGCCGCCCAGGCCGGCCTGCCGAGCGCCTACGTGAGCGAGGCGATGGTGGCGCTCTACCGCGCCGCGCCCGGTACGCGCCTTCGCTTGCCACTCACGCTGGCCGACGGCAGCACGCGCGCGACCGAGTTCTTCGTGCGCGGCGTGTGGCGCGACTACGCGCGCCAGCACGGCGCGGTGGCGATCGACGCGAGCGACTTCCGCGCCATTACCGGCGACACGCGCATCAACGACCTTGCGCTCAATCTGGCCGAAGGCACCGACCTGGGCGCGCTGCAGCAGCGGCTGCGCGAGTTGGCGCCCGAGCCCGGGCTGATCGAGTTTTCGCAGGCCGGCGAAATTAGGGCGGCGTCGCTGCGCATCTTCGACCGCAGCTTTGCGGTGACCTACTGGCTGCAGGCGGTGGCCATCGCGATCGGGCTGGTGGGCATCTCGGCGAGCTTTTCGGCGCAGGTGCTGGCGCGGCGCAAGGAGTTCGGCCTGCTCGCCCACCTGGGTTTCACCCGCGCGCAGGTGCTCGCCGTCGTCGCCGGCGAAGGCGCCGCCTGGACGGCCGCGGGCGCCCTGGTCGGCCTGGCGCTGGGCTTGGCCGTGGCCGTGGTGCTGGTGCACGTGGTGAACCCGCAGAGCTTTCACTGGACGATGGAGCTGCTCGCACCGTGGGGGCGCCTGGCGGCCCTGTGCGCGGCCGTGGTGGCCGCCGGGACCGGCACCGCGGCCCTGGCGGCGCGGCGCGCGGCTTCGCGCGACGCCGTGCTGGCGGTCAAGGAGGACTGGTGAGCTGCATGAATAAGGTGGGCCAATGTGGCTCTGCCGTGTCTCGCATGGGCGCAGCGTTTGCGCAAAGCAAAAGCGAGCCCAGCTTCGGGCGGCCGTGCGGCGAGCGCGTCTCGCTCGAACGGCGAACAGCGCGTCGCGTCGGCCTCATCGCGCTCGCACTTCGCG
>JANONH010000441.1:0-2437 GCA_031420735.1 Methylibium sp. | reverse complement strand
TCTCGCTGACCTGCATCGCGCCGAGGATGCTGAGGTTGATTTTGCCGCCGCGGATCATGGCAAAGCTTTCGTGCGAGCCGAAGATGCTCGAGCCGGGGATGGTGGTCACCGTCTGCTTGCCGGCATTGATGAGGTCGGGGTCGACCTCGTCTTCGCGCGGAAAGGGGCCGATGCCGAGCATGCCGTTCTCGCTTTGCAGCCAGACCTCGATGCCCTGCGGCACATGGTTGGCCACCAGCGTGGGAATGCCGATGCCGAGGTTGACGTAGTAGCCGTCGTGCAACTCGGCGGCCGCCTTGGCGGCCATCTGATCCTGGGTCCAGGCCATTTGCTTGTCCTTGTGTGTGGTTGCGGGCATCCGGCCGGGGCTGGCCCAACGCGACTTCGACGTCAGCGCGTCGTGCGCTTCTCGATGCGTTTTTCGGGGTGGGCGTTGACGACGATGCGGTGCACGTAGATGCCCGGCAAGTGGACGGCGTCGGGGTCGATTTCGCCGACCTCGACCAGCTTCTCCACCTCCACCACCGTCACCTTGCCGGCCATCGCCACAGCCGGGTTGAAGTTGCGCGCCGTGCGGCGAAACACGAGGTTTCCGCTCTTGTCGGCGGTGTGCGCCTTGACCAGCGAGACCGCCGGATAAAGCGCTTGCTCCATGACGTGGAGCTGGCCATCGAACTCGCGCGTCTCTTTGCCTTCGGCGACCACCGTGCCCACGCCGGTGCGGGTGTAGAAGGCCGGGATGCCGGCACCGCCCGCGCGCAGGCGCTCGGCGAGCGTGCCCTGCGGGGTGAACTCGAGCTGCAGTTCGCCGGCCAGGTACTGGCGCTCGAACTCCTTGTTCTCGCCCACGTAGCTGGAAATCATCTTCATGATTTGGCGCGTTTGGAGCAGTCGGCCGAGCCCGAAGTCGTCGACGCCCGCGTTGTTGGAGACGACCGTGAGGCCCTTGACGCCGGAGTCGCGCAGCGCGTCGATCAGCGCCTCGGGGATGCCGCACAGGCCAAAGCCGCCGACGGCGAGCAGTTGCCCGTCGTGGACGATGCCTTCGAGCGCCTCTGCCGCGCTCGGATAAACCTTGTTCATCTGTGCTCACTCCAATGCATGCGGGCGCAGAGCGTACACCGGCCGGGCTCGCGTTTGCGCAGTGAACACCCGGACCCGGCTTCGAACGCCAGGCAAGCTATGCGGCGAGCGAGCGCAGCCACTCGGGCAAGGGCCGCGACTGCTGCTTAGGGAAGTCGACCCACACCAGGCGCGCGCCACCGGCGGCGTACACGGTGCCGGGCGTGTCGACGCGCTCGAGCGTGGTGTAGGTGTCCAGGCTGGTGCGCCCTGGATTGCAGGCGTAGTGCTTGGCCAACAACTCGCCCGGGTACTCGAGCTGCTTATAAAAATTGCAGAAAGCGTTGACGATGATGGGCCCCTCGCCTTCGCGGTCGAGCGGGCAGCCGATGGCGTCGAACCACTCGATGCGAGCGATCTCGAGGTAGCGGAAGTACACGGTGTTGTTGACATGGCCCATGGCGTCCATGTCGCCCCAGCGCATGGCGATACGGCTCTCGCGCGCGAAGCGTTTTTGCTCGGGAATCTCAAAGCGCAGCATGGCCCGCTCGGGTGCTACCCGCTACACCGCAAAACCGTCGTCCGCCTGCAGCACCGCGCCGTTGATGAAATGGCTCTCGTTGGCGCAGAGCATCAGCAGCGAGGTGTCGAGGTCCTTGGGCTGGCCGATGCGCCGGCGCGGCATCATGTCGATGAGCTTCTTGCCGTTGTCGGTGGACCAATGGTGGTGGTTTATTTCGGTGTCGATGTAGCCGGGGCAGATGGCGTTCACGTTGATGCCGAAGCGGCCCCATTCGAGCGCCATGGCGCGCGTCATGTGGATCACCGCGGCCTTGCTCATGCAGTAGACGCCGAGCTGCCCGAGCACGCGCAAGCCCGCGGTCGAGGCGATGTTGACGATGCGCCCGCCTGTCCATGTGCCGGGAGCCGCGCCCTTGGAGCGCGCGATCATGCGTTTGCCCACTTCTTGCGCCACGAAGAAGGCGCCGCGCGTGTTGGTGTCGAACACGTAGTCGTAGTCCTCGGGCGAGACGTCGACGATCTTTTGCGTGGTGCTCACGCCCGAGTTGTTGACCAAGATGTCGATCGCGCCGCACTCGGTTTCGGCATGCGCCACCGCCGAGCGGATGCTGTCGTTGTCGCTCACGTCCAGGCTCACCACGTGTGCATCGCCGCCAAAGCCTTCGATTTCGGCACGCAGGGTCTTGAGCCGCTCCACGCGCCGGCTCGCGAGCACCACGGCAGCACCGGCTTCGGCCAGGGTGCGCGCGAACTGCGCCCCAAGACCACTGGATGCGCCGGTGACAAAGGCCACACGGCCGGAGAGGTCGATTGAATAACTCATGGCGGGGCTTTCGGCAAAAAGGACAGCAGG
>JANONH010000440.1:0-2940 GCA_031420735.1 Methylibium sp. | reverse complement strand
ACCAGGTCGCCCTTGCCGTTGGTCACGTAGCGCATCGTTGCGTTGAAACCGACGTGACCGTCGGACTTGGCTTCGACGCTCGAAGCGATCGCCGCACGAGACGCCGCACCGCCGATGTGGAAGGTCCGCATCGTCAACTGCGTGCCCGGCTCGCCGATCGACTGCGCGGCGATCACGCCGACCGCCTCGCCCGAATTGACCAGACCGCCGCGCCCGAGGTCGCGGCCGTAGCACTTGGCGCACAGACCGAACCGGGTGTCGCAGGTCAGCGGCGTGCGCACCTTCACTTCGTCGACCGCGGCCGCCTCGACCACGTCGAGCGTGTCTTCGTCGAGCATCTGCCCGGCCGACACCACCAGCTCCTGCGTCTCGGGGTTTAGCACGTCGATGGCCGTCATGCGCCCGAGGATGCGGTCGCGCAGCGACTCGATGACCTCGCCGCCTTCGACCAGGGCGCGCATCGCGATGCCGTTGTCGGTGCCGCAATCGTCTTCCGTGACGACCAGGTCTTGCGTCACGTCGACCAGACGGCGCGTGAGGTAGCCCGAGTTCGCGGTCTTCAGCGCCGTGTCGGCCAGGCCCTTGCGCGCGCCGTGGGTCGAGATGAAGTACTGCAGGACGTTGAGCCCTTCGCGGAAGTTGGCCGTGATCGGTGTCTCGATGATCGAGCCGTCGGGCTTGGCCATCAGGCCTCGCATGCCCGCGAGCTGGCGGATCTGCGCCGCCGAGCCTCGGGCGCCGGAGTCGGCCATCATGTAGATGGTGTTGAACGACTCCTGCTCGACTTCCTTGCCATGGCGGTCCTTGACCTTCTGCTTGGACAACTGGCTCATCATGACCTTGCCGACTTCGTCGCTGGTCTTGCCCCAGATGTCGACCACCTTGTTGTAGCGCTCGCCCGCGGTCACGAGGCCCGAGACATACTGCTGCTCGATCTCCTTGACCTCCTTCTCAGCGCGCTCGATGAGGCCCGGCTTTTCCTTGGGCACCAGCATGTCGTCGATCGAGATGGAGATGCCGGCGCGCGTGGCCAGGCGAAAACCCGCCTGCAGCAGCTTGTCGGCCAGCACCACGGTTTCCTTCAGGCCGCACTTACGGAACGAGGTGTTGATCAGGCGCGAGATTTCTTTCTTCTTGAGCGCCTTGTTGATGTGGGCGAACGGCAGCCCCTTGGGCAAGATCTCCGAGAGCAATGCGCGGCCCACGGTCGTGTCCACGAGCTTGACCTCGACCGTGAACTCACCCGTTTCCTTGTCCTTGACGTACTCCGTCAGGCGCACCGTGCATTTGGTGGTGATCTCCACCTCGGCGTTGTCGAGCGCGCGCTGCACCTCGACCACGTCGGCGAAGATCAGGCCTTCGCCCTTGGCATTGATGCGCTCGCGCGTCGCGTAATACAAACCCAGCACGACGTCCTGGCTGGGCACGATCGACGGCTCGCCGTTGGCCGGGAACAAGATGTTGTTGGAGGCCAGCATCAAGGTGCGAGCTTCCATCTGCGCTTCAATCGACAGCGGCACGTGGACGGCCATCTGGTCGCCGTCGAAGTCGGCGTTGAAGGCCGCGCACACCAGCGGGTGCAACTGGATCGCCTTGCCCTCGATGAGCACCGGCTCGAACGCCTGGATGCCCAGGCGGTGCAGGGTCGGCGCGCGGTTGAGCATCACCGGGTGCTCCTTGATCACCTCTTCGAGGATGTCCCAGACCACCGGCGTTCCGGATTCCACTTCCTTTTTCGCCGCCTTGATGGTGGTGGCGATGCCCATCGCCTCGAGCCGCGAGAAGATGAAAGGCTTGAACAACTCCAGCGCCATCAGCTTGGGCAGTCCGCACTGGTGCAGCTTGAGCGTCGGGCCCACCACGATGACCGAGCGGCCGGAGTAGTCGACACGCTTGCCCAGCAGGTTTTGGCGGAAACGCCCGCTCTTGCCCTTGATCATGTCGGCCAGCGACTTGAGGGCGCGCTTGTTGGCGCCAGTCATCGCCTTGCCGCGACGACCGTTGTCGAGCAATGAATCCACCGCCTCCTGCAGCATGCGCTTTTCGTTGCGCACGATGATCTCGGGCGCCTTGAGTTCGAGCAGGCGCGCGAGGCGGTTGTTGCGGTTGATGACGCGGCGATACAGGTCGTTGAGGTCGGAGGTGGCGAATCGCCCGCCGTCAAGTGGGACGAGCGGGCGCAGGTCCGGCGGCAGCACCGGCAACACGTTCATCACCATCCACTGCGGCTTGATGCCCGACTTCTTGAACGCCTCCATCACCTTGAGGCGGCGCGAGTTTTTCTTGACCTTGAGCTCCGAGCCGGTCATGTCGCCGCGCAGCTTTTCGATCTCGGCGTCGAGGTCCATCTCGGAGAGCAGCTTGTGCACCCCTTCGGCTCCCATCAACGCGACGAATTCCTCGCCGTGCTTGGCGCGCTCGGTGTCGAATTGGTCCTCGGTCATGATCGAGAACTTCTTGAGCTCGGTCATGCCCGGGTCCACGACCACGTAGGCTTCGAAGTACAGCACGCGTTCGATGTCGCGCAGCGTCATGTCGAGCACGAGGCCCAGACGCGAGGGCAAGGATTTCAGAAACCAGATGTGCGCGCAGGGCGCCGCCAGGTCAATGTGCCCCATGCGGTCGCGCCGCACCTTGGTCTGCGTCACTTCGACGCCGCACTTCTCGCAGATCACGCCGCGGTGCTTGAGGCGCTTGTACTTGCCGCACAAGCACTCGTAGTCCTTGATCGGGCCAAAGATCTTGGCGCAAAAAAGGCCGTCGCGTTCCGGCTTGAAGGTCCGGTAGTTGATGGTTTCGGGCTTCTTCACTTCACCGAAAGACCACGAACGGATCTTCTCGGGCGAGGCCAGCCCGATCTTGATCGCGTCGAAGTGTTCGTCCGGCGTGAATTGCTTGAAAAGGTCGAGTAGTCCCTTCATGGGTTTCTCCTGGATCCTG
>JANONH010000439.1:0-2052 GCA_031420735.1 Methylibium sp. | reverse complement strand
CACCAAGGCCGTGCGCTGCATGGACGGCTGCGTGCCGATCGCCGGCTCGCGTTGAGGGACAAGAGGTTGTGACGATCCCCAATCAACACGCGAACCGCGACGCCTGGGACGCCATGGCCGCCGCCGCCGATACGCAACTCGGCGTCTTCCTGGCGCACGTCGTGGTGCGCCATCTGCCCGATCTGCGCGAGGTGTTCAGAAGTGAGTTCCCAGCCGGACGCCTGTCGACGACGCGCCGCCACGACGCGCTGGCGGCCGCGCTGGCGCGCGGACAGGAAGCCGTGCGCGAAGAGCAGTGCCGGCTTGGGCAACAACTGCACTGAGCCCAAGCGGGCGGTTGCCAAAACCAAACCCCTTTGCTTATCGTCTTGCGGATTTCTGTCGAGCAATGAGGGCCATGCGCTTGTCGCCAGGGTCGGCGCGGAACCACTGCGCCACCACATTGAAGTCGTCGGTCCAAAACTCATTTGGCACCATCGAAACGGGCTGCAAGCTTGCAATCTCGTTGGGCTGCTTGCCTCGAATGAGCCAGCGCCCCAGCGTGAACATATAGCGGTCCCTGCGGGACGTCGATGGCGGCATGGACCGCGAGAATTCCGCGTACCTGTCTGGCCTGGTTTGCTTGACGAAGATGCGCTCGCCGACCTCGAGGGTGCGCGATCGACCGTTGGTGACCAGTTTTGCGATGGCCTGTCGAGGCGCGCTGCGGTAGCACGGTGCCCGAGCCAGCTGCCGTGGCGCTGCTGTCAGCCGGTCGGCTCGCAATCGGGTGCCGTCAGAAGATCCTGAACACCAGCCACAGATAAAGCAGGCTGGCGGCAGTTGCCGCACTCAGCAGCCAGGCCGCCCAGAACCAAGCCCACCTCGCGCCGCGGCGCGGCGCGGCGCGGCGCGCCCAGGCAGGCCAGCGTCAGGCCCGCCAGCACCAGCAGTAGCAGGACACCGGGCCAGTGGGCGCCAGTGTCGGGATTGATTGTCAGCGCCAACGTCGAGCCTGCAGTGCACAGACCCAGCACCGCGGCATTGGCCTGATGGGCGCGGCGCCGTTGCCGCTTCAGCGCTGCCAGGATGCCCAGCAGACAGCCCGCGGCGCACAGCACGGCCAGCAAGGCCAACAATGGCTCGAGCAAATCGACGCCTCGGTGCACAGGGCCGCTCACGGGAGTCTGGCGGCTAACGATGAACGATGGCCGAGTGTACGGACTGGCGCTTCAAGCCCGGTGCGGCGCGGTGGCGTCGCCGCCCGTGGATGCGGCCGGTGACTTGGCTCGGGGGCCGCGACCAACGCCACCACTTCGCCGAAGACGCGGTTGCCGCTTCTTTGCGCCAAGGCCGCGTGTGGCGACTCGCGCGTCGCGTCAGGCGGCGCGGCGCCTGCGCGGCAGCACCCTCGCCTGCGGCGCCGCGGTGCAAACGCGCACGAAATCCTCGGTGCCGCGCCCGAGCTGCTTGCCCCGGTGCAGCACCATCGCCAGGCGCCGCGTTGCCGTGGGCAGGCGCGTGCGCAGCTCGACCAGCGTGCCCTGGGCCAGCGCGTCGGCGACCGCGTGGCGCGAGAGGCAGCCGAGCGCAGCCCCCGCGGCGACCAGCCGCTTGATGGCTTCGGGGCTGCCCAGTTCGAACTCGACGCGCAGCTCGCCGAGGTGCTCGGTCAGCCAGCGGTCGGCTGCTTCGCGGGTGCCTGAGCCGTGCTCGCGCAGCGCCCAGGCGGCTTCGCGCAGTTGCTTGAAGCCGACCCGCCCGCCCGCGCGAGCGAGCGGGTCGGCGGGGCTGGCGACGACCACCATCCGGTCGCTGAGCCAGGGCCGCACGACGAGGTCGGGGTGGGTCTGCGGGCCTTCGATGAAGCCGATGTCGGCGTCGAAGGCGACCACCGCGTCGATCACTTCGCTGGTGTTGCCGATGAGCAGCTGCACCGCACTCGCCGGGTGCGCCCGCTTCCACTCGGCCACCCGTGCGGGCAGCAGCACTTCGCCGATGGTGAGGCTCGCCGCCACGCGCAGCGGCGCGGCGTGCGCGCCCGAGAACAGGTGCTCGACGTCGGCCGCCTGG
>JANONH010000438.1:0-1767 GCA_031420735.1 Methylibium sp. | reverse complement strand
CGCGGCGCGCTCGTCGGAGAGCAGCTCGCTGCACACGCCCACGCTGCGCGAGGCGTCGGGCACATAGACCACCGGCCCTTCGTAATGCGGCGCGATCTTCACGGCGGTGTGCACGCGGCTGGTGGTGGCGCCGCCGATGAGCAGCGGAATTTTCTTGCTGCGGAAGTGCTCGTCGCGCTGCATCTCGGCGGCCACATGCTGCATTTCTTCGAGGCTCGGCGTGATCAGGCCCGAGAGCCCCACGATGTCGGCGCCCTCGAGCTTGGCCCTGGCCAGGATGTCCTGGCAGGCCACCATGACGCCCATGTTGACGACCTCGAAGTTGTTGCACTGGAGCACGACGGTGACGATGTTCTTGCCAATGTCGTGCACGTCGCCCTTCACGGTGGCGATGACGATCTTGCCCCTGGGTTTGGCGTCGCCACCGGCGTCGACCAGCAGCTTTTTCTCGGCTTCGATGTAGGGCAGCAGGTGGGCCACCGCCTGCTTCATGACGCGCGCGCTCTTCACCACCTGCGGCAGGAACATCTTGCCCTGGCCGAACAAATCGCCCACCACGTTCATGCCGGCCATGAGCGGGCCTTCGATCACGTGCAGCGGCCGCCCGCCGCGCGCCGCGATGGCCTGCCAGGCCTCTTCGGTGTCGGCGACGATGAAGTCGGTGACGCCAAGGATCAGCGCGTGCGACAGGCGCGCACCGACGTCGCCCGCGCGCCAGGCCAGGCGCGCGCTGTCGTCCTTGCCGGCACTCTTGGCGCGCTCGGCGATCTCGATCAGCCGCTCGCCCGGCGAGAGCCGCACCTCGCCCGGTTTGTAAGCCGGCACGCGGTTGAGCACCACGTCCTCGACGCGCTCGCGCAGCTCGGGGTCGAGCTCGTCGTAGACACCCATCATGCCGGCGTTGACGATGCCCATGTCCATGCCGGCGCGGATGGCGTAATAGAGGAACACGGTGTGGATGGCTTCGCGCACGGCGTCGTTGCCGCGGAAGGAAAAGCTCACGTTGGAGACGCCGCCGCTCACCTTGGCGCCGGGCAGGTGACGCTTGATCCAGCGCGTGGCGTCGATGAAGTCGACCGCGTAGTTGTCGTGCTCCTCGATGCCGGTGGCGATGGCGAAGATGTTGGGGTCGAAGATCACATCTTCGGGTGCGAAGCCGACCTCGTCGACCAAGATTTTGTAGGCGCGCGCGCAGATCTCGGTCTTGCGCGCAAAGGTGTCGGCCTGGCCCTTCTCGTCGAAGGCCATCACCACGGCGGCCGCGCCGTAGCGGCGCACCAGCTTGGCTTGCCGGCGGAACTCGGCCTCGCCTTCCTTCATGGAGATGGAGTTGACGATGCCCTTGCCCTGGATGCAGCGCAGGCCCGCTTCGATGATTTCCCACTTGGAGCTGTCGATCATGATCGGCACGCGCGCGATCTCGGGCTCCGAGGCAATGAGCATGAGAAAACGCACCATGGCCGCCTTGCTGTCGAGCATGGCCTCGTCCATGTTGATGTCGATCACCTGCGCGCCGTTCTCGACCTGCTGGCGCGCCACCGACAGCGCTTCTTCAAACTGACCGGCGAGCACCAGGCGCGCAAAGGCGCGCGAGCCGGTCACGTTGGTGCGCTCGCCGATGTTGACGAACAACGAACCCTCGCCGATGGCCACCGGCTCAAGGCCCGAAAGCCGCATCGGCGGCAAGGCGCGTTGCGGCGCGTCGGTGTCGGCGTCGGCTGAAGAAACGGAGTCGGGGTCGGCGGTCATCACGGGCAATCGGCAATC
>JANONH010000437.1:0-2772 GCA_031420735.1 Methylibium sp. | reverse complement strand
GCCGACCTCGGCCGCGCTGCTCGGCGAAGTGATGAATGCAGTGGGCGTGCCGCCCGGCGTCTACAACGTGGTGCAGGGCTTCGGCCCCGACGCCGCGGGCGAATTCATCACGCGCCACGAAGACGTCGACGCCATCACCTTTACCGGCGAGACGCGCACCGGCAGCGCCATCATGAAGGCCGCCGCCGAGGGCATCCGCGACGTCTCTTTCGAGCTCGGCGGCAAGAACGCCGGCATCGTGTTTGCCGACTGCAACTTCGACGACGCGGTCGAAGGCATCTTCCGCTCGACCTTCATGAACACCGGCCAGGTCTGCCTGGGCACCGAACGGGTGTATGTGGAGCGGCCGCTGTTCGAGCGCTTCGTCGCCGCACTCAAGGCGCGCTGCGAGGCAGTCAAGTACGGCCGGCCCGGCGATGCCGGCGCCAACTACGGCCCGCTCATCAGCCACGAGCACAAGCGCAAGGTCCTGTCTTACTACGCCAAGGCGGTGGCCGAAGGCGCCACGCTCGTCACCGGCGGGGGCGTGCCCCAAATGCCGGGCGACCTGGCCGAAGGCGCCTGGGTGCAGCCCACCATCTGGTGCGGCCTGCCCGAGACCGCCGCCGTGGTGCGCGAAGAAATCTTCGGACCGTGCTGCCACGTGCGCCCCTTCGACAGCGAAGACGAAGTCGTGGCCCTGGCCAATGCCAACCGTTACGGCCTCTCCACCACCCTGTGGACCACCCAGCTTGCGCGGGCGCACCGCATGGCAGCGCGCATCGAGGTCGGCATCACCTGGGTCAACAGCTGGTTCCTGCGCGATCTGCGCACGCCCTTCGGCGGCGCCAAGCAGTCGGGCATCGGCCGCGAAGGCGGGGTCCACTCACTCGAGTTCTACACCTCGCTGCGCAATGTCTGCATCAAACTCTGAGCCCACCGCGCGCATGCAAGCCGCCACCACCGAGCGCCACGGCGACGCGCTCTACGACGCCTGGCGCGAGCGCCGCACGATCGCGCCGCTGCTCGAGCGCGAGCCCGCCATCACCGTGGCCGACGCCTACGCCATCCAGTTGCGTTTCGTCGCGCGCCGGCTGCAGGCCGGCGAAACCATCATCGGCAAGAAGATCGGCGTCACCAGCAAACCGATTCAAGACTTTCTCGGCGTCTATGAACCCGACTTCGGCCAGCTCACCTCGGGCATGCTGCGCACCGAGGCCGAGGGCGTGGACCTCGGCGCCCTGATCCAGCCCAAGGCGGAGGCCGAACTCGCCTTCGTGCTCGAGCGCGACCTGCTCGGCCCGGGCATCACCGCCACCGACGTGATCCGCGCCACCGCCTACGTCTCGCCCTGCTTCGAGATCGTCGACTCGCGCATCCGCGACTGGAAGATCAAGATCCAGGACACGGTGGCCGACAACGCCTCCTGCGGCGTGTTCTTGCTCGGCGCCGCCAAAGGCGACCCGCGCCGTCTCGACCTCTCCCTGGCCGGCATGGTGCTGCAACAAAATGGCGAGTTGCACTCGAGCGGCGTCGGTGCGGCCGTGCAGGGCTCGCCGGTGAATGCGGTCGTGTGGCTGGCCAACACCCTCGGGCGGCTCGGCCTGCCGTTTCGCGCCGGGGAAATCATCCTGTCGGGCTCGCAGTCGCCGCTCGTGACCGTGGGCCATGGCGACGAGCTGGTCTGCACCATCGGCGGCCTCGGAAGCTGCCGCGCGCGCTTTTTCGGCAAGAGCGCACTTCAATAACCGCCATGAAACCGACCCTCAGCCCTGAAAACACCGCCCTGCTTGCCGACCGCGTCGAGGCGGCTCAGCGCGATGTCAAAGCGATCGCCAAACTCACCGACGACTTCCCCACCTTGACGCTGGCCGACGGCTACGCGGTGCAGCTCGAACTGCGCCGCCGCTACGTGCAGCAGGGCCGGCGCCAGGTCGGCTGGAAGGCGGGCCTCACCTCCAAGGCCAAGATGCTGCAGATGGGCGTGGCCGTGCCCTCCATCGGTTTCCTGTTGGCCGACATGGCGCGCCCCGAGAGTTCGGCGGTGCGCACCGACGACCTCCTGCACCCGCGCGTCGAATGCGAAGTGGCTTTCGTCACCAGCAAGCTCCTGGCCGGCGACCAGGTCACGCGCGAAGAAGTGCTAGCTGCCACCGACTTCGTGGTGCCCGCCCTCGAGATCATCGACTCGCGCTTCTCCGGCTTCAAGTTCGACCTGCAAAGCGTGGTGGCCGACAACGGCTCCGCGGCGCGCTACGTCACCGGTGGCCGCGCCCGCGACCCCAAAGACCTCGACCTGAGCAGCCTGGGCGTGGTGCTCGAGAAAAACGGCGAAGCCGTGGCGATGAGCGCCACCTCCGCCGTGATGGGCCACCCGGCCGACGCGGTGGCCCTGCTCGTCAAGGTGCTGCACGAACTCGGCCAGACACTGCCCGCGGGCAGCTTCGTCATGAGCGGCGGCATCACCGAGGCCGTGCCCGTAAAGGCCGGCGACCACATGCTGGCCCGCTTTCAGGAGCTCGGCAGCGTCGGCGTGCGCTTCAAATGAGCCGGGCAGCGCGCCGCGGCGCGCCAAGCGGCAGCACGAGCACTCCGCACGGCCGCCCGAAGGAGGGCTCGCTCCCGCCCGGCGGGACAGCGCAGAGCGCGAAGGGTGCAGCATGAGCAGCGAAATCGCCGTCGTCGTAGGCGCCACGGGCGCCATGGGCCGCGTCATTGCGCACAGCCTGGTGGCAGCCGGACTGAAGGTGGTGGCCGTGGCGCGCAGCGAAGCGGCACTGCAGCGCCTGGTGG
>JANONH010000436.1:0-3512 GCA_031420735.1 Methylibium sp. | reverse complement strand
TCCATCGCCTCGGCCACCAGCTTGCCGGCCAGGCCGGTGAGTGCCAGGCCGTGGCCCAGGCCGCCGCCGACCACCGCCACGTCGGCCCTTGTTTCCCCTTGCAATGCCGCAAGCGCAGCGTCGCGTGGCGCCGTGGCTGCGTAATACGAGTCCCGTGTGAGGCCCAGGTCGGCACGAAGCAGGCTCATGACTTAGGCGCTGGGCACAGCCCTTGGTCGAAGTGGGGTGGGCAGTCAGGCCACGCGCCCGAGCGCAGCGGCGAGCGTGCCCACGAGCTGCTCGATGTGGCTCTGCTCGATGATGAGCGGCGGCGACAGCGCCACCGTGTCGCCGGTGGTGCGGATGAGCACGCCGTGCTCCCAGCAGTCGAGGAAAACATCGAAGGCGCGCTTGCCGGGCTGCCCGTCGATCGGCTGCAGCTCCACGCCGCCCACGAGCCCGATGTTGCGGATGTCGATGACATTGGGCAGGCCCCGCAAACCGTGCAGCGCGTCGGCGAAGCTCGCTTCCAGGGCCGCGCCGCGCGTGAGCAGGCCTTCATCGGCATAGGTTTCGAGCGTACCCAGCGCCGCGGCGCAGGCCAGCGGATGGCCCGAGTAGGTGTAGCCGTGAAAGAACTCGATGAGGTGCTCGGGGCCGTTCATGAAGACGTCGTGGACGGCCTGTCGGGCCAGCACCGCGCCCATCGGGACGCAGCCATTGGTGAGTCCTTTGGCCACGGTCATGAGGTCGGGCGTCACGCCAAAGCGTTGCGCGGCAAAGGGTGCACCGCAGCGGCCGAAGCCGGAGATGACTTCGTCGAAGATGAGCAGGATGCCGTGGCGGTCGCAAATGGCACGCAGACGCTCGAGGTAGCCCTTGGGCGGCAGCAGCACGCCGGTCGAGCCGGCCACCGGCTCGACGATCACCGCGGCGATGGTGCTGGCGTCATGCAGTGCCACCAGCCGCTCGAGGTCGTCGGCCAGTTCGGCGCCGTGTTCGGTCTGGCCGACGCTGAAGGCATTGCGCGGGTCGTGGGTGTGGCGCAGGTGGTCGACCCCGGTGAGCAGCGAGCCAAACATCTTGCGGTTGGCCACCATGCCGCCCACCGAGATGCCACCGAAGTTGACACCGTGGTAGGCGCGCTCGCGCCCGATGAGCCGCGTGCGCTGGCCTTCGCCGCGCACACGGTGGTAGGCGATGGCCATCTTGAGCGCCGTCTCGACCGACTCCGAGCCCGAGTTGGTGTAGAAAACTTTGGTGAGGCCGACAGGCGCCAGTTCAACCAGCCGGGTCGCCAGCTCGAAAGCCTTGGGGTGCGCCATGTTGAAGGGCGGCGCGAAGTCCAGCTCGCCCGCCTGCTGGCGGATCGCCTCGGTGATTTTCGGGCGCGCGTGTCCGGCGTTGACGCACCAAAGACCGGCAATGCCGTCGAGCACCTGGCGGCCTTCGGTGGTCCAGAAATACATGCCCTCGGCGCGCGAAATCAGGCGCGGCGAGCGCTTGAATTGCCGGTTTGCCGTGAACGGCATCCAGTAGGCGTCGAGGTCGATGGTCATGGTGGGCTGTCCGGCTAGTGGCGCATACGGAACGGGCAACATGGGCTTGCCGCCCCGTTCGCGGCCCGGGCGGCAAAAACCCTCGCGTCGAGTCTAGCCGCCGGGCTGCGCAATTGAATTGCGCAGCGTCCTGTTGAGGGACGACTAGGGGGAAGTCCGCATCTTGTGCGGGTTTTTCGACTTTGTCATGCTCGCGGAAATAAAGGCGGCCCGTGTTCGCCAGGAAAAACCATGCATTTGAACGACGGCTTGCTCGCCGACTGGCGGGGGCGCGCCCTTGAAATGGAGTCGCTCGCGGCGCGCGCCGTCATCGGCCAGGCGAGGGCTCTGAGGCTCATCACGACGGCCGTGTTCGCGCGCGGCCACGTGCTGCTGCAAGGCGACGTCGGCGTGGGCAAGACCACCCTGCTCAGGAGCGTGGCGCACCTGATCGGCGGCGCCTTCGGGCGCACCGAGGGCACCGTCGACCTCATGCCAAGCGACCTGATCTACCACACCCACCTCGACGCCGAAGGCCGGCCCCGCGTGGATTGCGGCCCGCTCACGCAGCACGGCGACGAGCTCGCGATCTTCTTCTTCAATGAGATCAACCGCGCCCGGCCCCAGGTGCATGCGTTGCTGCTGCGCGTGATGGCCGAGCGCAGCCTGATCGCCTTCAACCGCGAGTTCCGCTTTCCGCACTTGCTGGTGTTTGCCGACCGCAACCGGGTCGAGCGCGAAGAAACCTTCGAGGTGTCGGCCGCGGCGCGCGACCGTTTCATGATGGAAATCGCCATCGAGGCGCCCACCCGCGACGAAGACCGGCGCGCCCTGGTGTTCGACCCGCGCTTTCACGACACCGACGCGCTCATCGACGCCTTGCCGGCGGCGATCTTGCCGCACCGCGAGCTTGCCGCGGTGGCCGCCGTCATCCAGCACCAGGTCCAGGCCTCCGACGCCTTGCGCAGCTATGCGCTGCACCTCTGGCGCGCCACCGTCGCACCGGCCGACTACGGCGTCAAGCTCGATGAAGCCGACGCCAGCGAACTCATGCTCGCCGGCGCCAGCCCGCGCGGCATGAGCCTCATGCTGCGCGCCGCGCGCACGCAGGCCTGGCTCGACGGTCGCAGTCACGTCACTCCCGAAGACCTGCGCGGCGTTTTCTTCGAGACCATTGCGCACCGTCTGTGCCTGCAGCCGGTCTACGAACTGCGCCGCACCGAGATCATCGACGCCCTGATGACCGCAATCGTCGAGCGGGTCGCCGCGCCGTGAAGGCCGCATCGGTCCACGCGTTCCACTACCTCGTGCGCCGGCATGTGGCGGGCAATGTGCCGGGCGCCCACCGCAGCCGCCGCGGCGACGCCGGCCAGGAGTTCCGCGGTCACCGGCCACTGGCCGACGCCGGCGACGTGCGCCGCATCGACATCCACGCCAGCCTGCGCGACCCACTCGGCCAGTGGCAGGTGCGCCTCTTCAGCGAGCGCAAGTCCATGCCGGTCGTCGTCGTGGCCGACCTCTCGGCGTCGATGGCCTATGTCGGCGAGCGCCGCAAGCTCGACGTCTTGGCCGACTTCACCGAAGCCGCCGCGCAGTCGGCCTGGCGCGTCGGCGACCCGTTCGGCTTCGTCGGCTGCGAAGACACGCTGCGCAACGACTGGCTGTTGCCGCCGACGCGTCGCCGCGGCATGGGCGTGGCCATCGCGGCGCGGCTGCGCGGTTTTCGCCCCAGCGGCAGTGCCGGCTCGCTCGGCGATGCCGCCCGGGTGTTGCCGCTGCGGCGCAGCCTCGTGTTCCTGGTGTCGGACTTTCACCTTCCGCTGGCCACGCTCGACACGCTGCTGTCGCGCCTGGTCCACCATGAACTGGTGCCGGTCATGCTGTGGGACCGCCAGGAGTTCGAGTGGCCCGGCAACGGCCTCGTGCGCCTGTCGGACCCCGAAGACGGCAGCGAGCGCCTGGTCTGGATGCGTGCGGCCCTGCGCGAGCGCTGGG
>JANONH010000435.1:0-1916 GCA_031420735.1 Methylibium sp. | reverse complement strand
GCGCGCCAGTTCGGCACGCCCAACTACGCCGCGCACGGCGGCTTCTGCTCGGTGAACATGGCCGCCGGCATGATCTACACCATCGGCGGCAGCTTTTGGGAGTTCGGCGGGCCCGACCTCGACCACGCCAAGCTGTTCGTGATGATCGGCACCGCCGAAGACCACCACAGCAACCCGATGAAGATTGCGCTGGGCAAGTTCAAGCGCGAGGGCGGCCGCTTCATCTCCATCAACCCGGTGCGCACCGGCTACTCGGCCATCGCCGACGAGTGGATTCCCATCAAGCCGGGCACCGACGGCGCGCTCTTCATGGCGCTGCTGCACGAGCTGATCGCCAGCGACCTGATCGACCGGCCCTTCCTCAAGCGCTACACCAACGCACCGCAGCTCGTGGTGGAGGACGATGGCGAGCGCCAAGGCCTGTTCGCCTTCGACGCCGACCCGGCCCGAGGAGCTGCGCCCGACGGCCGCAACCCGCACAACAAGCTGGTTTATGACCTGGCGAGCGGCAGCGTGAAAGCCGCCTACCCCGAAGGCGTCGCCGACGGCGCGGACCCGGCGCTCGAAGGCCGCTACAGCCTGCCCGACGGCACGCGCGTGGTGCCCTCGTTCGTGCTGCTCTGCGAGCGCGTGGCGCCGTGCACGCCCGAGTGGGCGGCCGCCATCACCGGCATACCGGCGGCGCGCATCAGGAAGCTCGCGCGCGAGCTGGGCGAGACGGCGCTGCAGCAGGCCTTCGAGCTGCCGATTCCCTGGACCGACTCCTGGGGCAAGCAGCACGCCAGCACCAGCGCCCGGCCGGTCGCCTTCCACGCCATGCGCGGCCTGGCGGCGCACAGCAACGGCTTCCAGACCGTGCGCGCGCTGTCGGTGCTGATGAGCGTGCTCGGCACCATCGACGCGCCCGGCGGCTTTCGCCACAAGGCGCCCTACCCGCGCCACATCGTGCCCAACTACCGGGCCTTCAATTCGCCCGACATGATCAAGCCCAACACGCCGCTCAATGCGGCGCCGCTGGGCTTTCCGGCCAACCCGGAGGAACTCGCGCTCAACGACGACGGCACGCCGATCCGCATCGACCACGCGTTCTCGTGGGAGCACCCGCTGTCGGCCCACGGGCTGATGCACAACGTCATCACCAACGCCACACGAGGCGACCCCTACCGCCTGGACACCCTGCTCATCTTCATGGCTAACATGGCCTGGAACTCGACCATGAACACCATGGCCGTGCGCGAAATGCTCAACGCCAAGGACGCCAGCGGCGAGTTCAAGATTCCGTTCCTGGTGGTGTGCGACGCCTTCCAGAGCGAGATGGTTGCCTTTGCCGACCTGGTGCTGCCCGACACCACCTATCTCGAACGCCACGACGTGATGAGCATGCTCGACCGGCCCATCTCCGAGTTCGACGGCCCGGTCGACTCGGTGCGCGTGCCGGTGCTGCCACCCACCGGCCAGTGCAAGCCGTTCCAGGAAGTGCTGGTCGAGCTGGCCTCGCGGCTGAAGTTCCCCGCCTTCACCACGCCCGAGGGCGGGCGCAAGTTCAGCGGCTACCCCGACTTCGTCGTCAACTTCGAGCTGCAGCCCGGCATCGGCTTTCTCATGGGCTGGCGCGGCGCGAACGGCGACCAGCACCTGCGCGGCGCGCCCAACCCGCGGCAGTGGGAGATGTACGCCAAGAACAACTGCGTGTTCCAGCACCACATGCCGGAGTCGATGCAGTACCTGCGCAACTGGAACCAGCCCTACCTCGACTTCGCCAAGGCCCACGGCTGGCGCCAGAAGAGCGACCCGGTGCAGCTCGCGCTCTACTC
Source organism: Methylibium sp. (assembly GCA_031420735.1). Classification (GTDB taxonomy): domain Bacteria; phylum Pseudomonadota; class Gammaproteobacteria; order Burkholderiales; family Burkholderiaceae_C; genus Methylibium. The sequence goes on along the minus strand of JANONH010000435.1, from coordinate 102 downwards.
CGACACCCTGCAGAGCTTTCGCCTGGCCGCGCTCGGCAAGTCGCGCGGGCGCCAGCCGCCCGAACACCTGCGCGAGCGCATCGCCACCTACTTCGACCCGCT
>JANONH010000434.1:0-3487 GCA_031420735.1 Methylibium sp. | reverse complement strand
GGCCCGTGACCTGCGCCAGCTCGGCGCGGTTGGGCGTGACGACGCTCGCACCCGCATAGCGGCGGTAATCGCTGCCTTTGGGGTCGACCAGCACCGGGATGGCGGCGTTGCGGGCCAGCTCGATCATGCGCGGAATGTGGGTCAAGCCGCCCTTGCCGTAGTCGGAGAACAGCACCGCGTCGTGCTCGGGCAGCGCGCGCTCGTAGTCGGCCAGCATGCCGGCCAGCACCTCGCGCTCGGGCTGGTTCTCGAAGTCCACGCGGAGCAGCTGTTGCGAGCGGCCGATGACGCGCAGCTTGACGATGGTGTAGAGCTTGGGGTCGCTGCCGAGCAGGGTGGCGACGCCTTCGCGCTCGAGCAGGCGGCGCAGCGTGCGGGCCGGCTCGTCGTCGCCGACCACCGTGAGCAGCGTCGCTTGCGCGCCGAGCGTCTTGACGTTGAGCGCCACGTTGGCCGCACCGCCCAGGCGCTCTTCCTCGCGCTCGACCTTGACCACCGGCACCGGCGCTTCGGGCGAGATGCGATCGACGGCGCCGAACCAGTAGCGATCGAGCATGGCGTCGCCGACGACGAGCACACGCGCCTTGGCGAGGCGCTCACGGCTTGGGCGAGTGGATGCTGAAGCCCGGGCGCGCGGGCTCGTTTTACTCATGCGCGCCTCTTTTGCGCTGCGCGCTGTCCCGCCGAGCGGGAGCGAGCCCACCTTCGGGCGGCCGTGCGGTGGCTCATTGATCCTCCAGTCGTCTGGGCGGGTAGCTGTCCCAGCCATGGCAGCCTGGGCATTGCCAGAAATAGTGCTGGGCCTCGAAGCCGCAGGCGGCGCAGCGGTAGCGGTGCAGCGGCCGGGCGGCTGCGGCGGCGACTTGCTGCAGCGACTTGAGGTCGGCCTGGGTGGCCGTGCCGCCCTGCGCCATTTGCTCCTCGAGGAGTGCTGCCGCGCCGGAGAGGGTGGGGTGGCGCTGCATATGCTCGCGCAGCAAGGCCAGGCGCTCCGCAGGCCCCGGCGCCAGGCGCAGCAAGGCCTCTAGTAGGTCGAGGCTGGGCGCTCGGTCGTAGGCGGTTTTGAGGCGCATGCGGGCGGCCTCTTCGTCGTGGCATGCCAGTGCGCTTGCCGCGTACGGTGCGGCGACCAGCGCAAAGGCGGTGGGCGCAACCGTGAGCAGTTCGTCCCACAACTGCAGCGCCTCGCGGTGGCGCCCGGCGCTCGCCTCGCGCTGGCCTTCGAGCACACGCGCCCGGGCGGCCTGGGGTGCCGCCTCGCGCGCCTTGCGCAAGGCGTCGGCGGCCTCGTCGGCGTGGCGGCGGGCATCGGCCTCGAGCGAGAGTTCGCAGCCGTAGTGCGCGATGCGCGTGGCAAACGAGCCGGCGTTGCTGGCTTCGAGCTTGCGGGCGGTGTCGATTGCGGCATGCCAGTTGCGCGAACGCTCGTGCAGGCCGAGCAGCTCAAGGCGCGCGTCGGTCGAAAAGGCGCTGCCGTCGAGCGCGTTAAAGGCCTCTTCGGCGCGGTCGAACAGGCCCGCCTTGACGTAGTCTTGCGCGAGCGCGTGCTGGGCGCGCTCGCGCTCGGTCTGCGACAGGTCGCCACGGCCGAGCAGATGCTGGTGCACGCGCACCGCGCGCTCGTACTCGCCGCGGCGACGAAACAGATTGCCGAGCGCGAAGTGCAGCTCGGAAGTACCGGGGTCCTGTTGCACCGCCTCGATGAAAACGTCGATGGCTTTGTCTTGCTGGTCGTTGAGCAGCAGGTTGAGGCCTTTGTAGTAGGCCTTGGGCGATTCGAGCTGCTCGCGTCGCCACTGCCGCACGTCGAAGCGCGAGGCCATCCAGCCGAGCGCGAACGCGACCATCAGCCCGAGCAGGGCGAAGCCGAGCGTGGTCTGGAGATCAAACTCCATCGCGTGGCGGGTGTTCGGACAAGGCGCCGGCGGTTTCGGCTTCGCCCAGGTCCGGGGTGTTCGCGGGCGCGGTGGCCGCCGCACTCGCGGCAACGGCGTTGTGACGCTCCCTGGCGACGCGCCGGTGTTTCCACCAACTCGGAACCATCGCGAAGACGCCGACCGCGCAGCCGAGCGCGAAGGCCCCGAGCACGATGAACATCATGGGCGCACGCCACTCGCGGCCGAAGAACCACTTGAGCGCGGCGTCGTGCTGGTTATTGAGAGCAAACGCGAACAGTGCAAAGAACACTGCGGCGCGAACAAGCCAGAGGAGGGCACGCATGGTCGGCGGATTCTAGGGGCGCGCACGCGCGCCGCCGGCTTGCGCGATGGCCCGATTTCACAGTCGACGGGCGCAACGCTCGGCCCTTCGGCCGAGGGTTCACTTGGGGGAGCATCCGCTGCGCCGCGAAACGGCCAGAGCAGCCAGAGCGGCCAGAGCGCGGCGCTCAGCCGTTGCTCGCCTCGCTCGCCCGCGATGCGGCGGCCTGCGCCGCTGCTTCAAGCGCGGCGGTGCGCGCGTCGACGCCTTCCCGCAGGGCCTTGCCGGGCTTGAAGTGCGGAACCAGCTTCTCGGGGATGAGCACCTGAGCGCCCGAGCGTGGGTTGCGGCCCATGCGCGGCGGACGGCGGTTGATGGAGAAGCTGCCGAAGCCGCGAATTTCGATGCGGTGGCCGCGCGCCAGTGCATCGGACATGGCATCGAGGATCGTCTTGACGGCGAACTCGGTGTCGCGGTTCGTCAGTTGGCCAAAGCGCTCGCCGAGCAGCGCGACCAGGTCGGAGCGTGTCATCGCACGAAGGGTGCCAGTAAGGCCTTGTTCGGGGTTTGCAGCGCCTCATGCGGCGCTGCGCCGAGCCGCATGAGGCGCCGCCGCCGCGAAGCGCCAGCCTGCGCCCCGCGGTGGCTGCGCATGCAGCGGTCAGTTCTTGTTTTCGAGCTTGGCCTTGAGCAGCGCGCCCAGGCTGGTGGTGCCGGCGCTTTCGCGCTCCGAGGTCTGCGCCAGGCGCTGCATCGCTTCTTGGTTGTCGACGTTGTCTTTGGCCTTGATCGACAACTGGATCGAACGCGTCTTGCGGTCGACGTTGATGATGAGCGCCGTGACCTCGTCGCCTTCTTTCAAGACGTTGCGGGCGTCCTCGACGCGGTCGCGCGAGATCTCGGAGGCGCGCAGGTAGCCCGTCACGTCGTCGACCAGTGCGATCTCCGCGCCGCGCGCGTCGACCGTCTTCACCGTGCCGGTGACGGTGGCGCCGCGGTCGTTGACGGTGGTGTAGTTGGCAAAGGGGTCGCCGTCGAGTTGCTTGATGCCCAGAGAGATGCGCTCGCGCTCGACGTCGATGGCCAGCACCAGCGCCTCGACTTCCTGGCCCTTCTTGTAGTTGCGCACTGCGGTCTCGCCCGGCTCGTGCCAAGAGAGGTCGGAGAGGTGCACCAGGCCGTCGATGCCGGCGGCCAGGCCGACGAACACGCCGAAGTCGGTGATCGACTTGACGGGGCCCTTCAACTTGTCGCCGCGCTTGTGGTTCTGCGCGAACTCGTCCCAGGG
>JANONH010000433.1:0-2142 GCA_031420735.1 Methylibium sp. | reverse complement strand
CCGACGGCGAGATCAAGGCGCTCTGGATCAGTTGCACCAACCCCGCGCAGTCGATGCCCGACCAGGCCAGCGTGCGGCGTGCACTCGAGCGCTGCGAGTTCGTGGTGCTGCAGGAAGCTTTCTCGACCACCGCCACCGCCGCCTACGCCGACCTGCTGCTGCCCGCCACCAGCTGGGGCGAAAAGGAGGGCACGGTCACCAACAGCGAGCGCTGCATCAGCCGCGTGCGCGCCGCGGTGGCCGCGCCGGGCGAAGCGCGCCACGACTGGGCGGCAGCGGTCGACTTCGCGCAGCGGCTCGAAGCGCGCCTGCCGCCGCGCGCGCTGCGCGCTGGCACCTTGTTTCCGTATGCCACGGCGGAGTCGGTGTGGCTCGAACACCGCGAGAGCACGCGCGGACGCGACCTCGACATCACCGGCCTCGACTACGCATCGCTCGAGCGCGCACCGCGGCAATGGCCCTGCCCCGAAGGCCAGACGAGCGGCTGCGCGCGGCTCTACGAAGACGGCGTCTTCCCCACGCCCGACGGCCGCGCGCGCTTTGCCGACATGCCCTGGCGGGCGCTGGCCGAACCGCGCGACGCCCGCTATCCGATCTCGCTCACCACCGGCCGCCTGCGCGACCAATGGCACGGCATGAGCCGCACCGGCACGCTCGGCCGCCTGTTCGGCCATGCGAGCGAGCCGAGCGTGGACGTGCACCCGCAAGAGCTGGCCCGGCGCGGCTGGGAAGACGGCGCCCTGGTGCACGTGACCTCGCGCCGCGGCTCCATCGTGCTGCCGGTGCGCTCGAGCACAGCGGTGGCACCGGCCCAGGCCTTCATTGCCATGCACTGGGGCGAGGAGTTCGTCTCGGGCAGCGCGGCCGCCGGGGCGCGCCTGGCGGGCGTCAACGCCCTCATGTCGAGCGCTTACTGCCCGCAGTCCAAGCAGCCCGAACTCAAACATGCGGCGGTCAAGCTGCTCAAGGCCGAGTTGCCGTGGCAGTTGGTTGCAGCGGCCTGGCTTGCCGAAAACAAGGCGCTGCAGGCGCAGCAAAGCCTGCGTGAGCTGATGCCGGCCTTTGCCTACGCGCACTGCGTGCCCTTCGGTCGCGAGCCGCATGTGCGCGGCGTGGTCGGCCTGCTGCTGCGCGCGGCAGCCTACGAGCCGGTGCCCGGCGAGCTGCTCGCGAAGATCGAAGGCGCGCTCGGCCTGCAGGGGCCCGAGGTGCTGCGTTACGTGGACAAGAAACGTGGCCAGCACCGCGTCATGCGCGTCGTGCCGGGCCTTGCGGGCGACGCCCGTCTCGACGCCTTCCTGCTTGGCGGCGACATCCGTGCCGAAGCCTGGGTCAAGGCCCTGCTCACCGAGGAGTTGCCGGCCCAGGCTTACGGCCGCGCCCTGCTGCAACCTGGCGCCAAAGCGCCGACGTCGATCACGCCACGCGGCAAGCAAGTCTGCACCTGCCTGGACGTCAGCGAAGACCGCATTGTCGCCACCCTGGCGGCCTCCACCGGCAGCGCCGAGACACGCCTCGCGCAGTTGCAGGCGGCCCTGCAGTGCGGCACGCAATGCGGCTCCTGCGTGCCGGCGCTGCGCGTGCTGGTGCGCACGGCGCTCGAGGCGGCATGAGCGCGAAGGAGCGCTCGCTCCCGCTTGGCGGCACAGCGCAAAGCGCGAAGGCTGCCGCAGCGAGACCGCGGTCATCGCCCCGCAGTCGCCTCGCCCTGCGTGCAAGGGGTTTTCCGGCCCACGGGTCAAGTCATTGCACACTGACGGCACGATGAGCATCGCTGCCTACTTGAAGGAAATCGGCCGCGGCAAGGAGGGCGCGCGTTCGCTCGGCGAGGCACAGGCGCGCGACCTGATGGAGCAGGTGCTCGACCGCCGCGTGAGCGAAGCCGAACGCGGCGCCTTCGCCATCGCCATGCGCATCAAGGGCGAGAGCATCGAAGAACTGGCCGGCTTCACCGCGGCGGCCCAGGCGCGCAGCATCGTGCTCGACGCCACCGACATGCCGGTGCTGCTGCCCTCCTACAACGGCGCGCGCAAGCTTCCCAACCTCACCACGCTGCTGGCGCTGCTGCTCGCACAGGAGGGCGTTCCGGTGCTGGTGCACGGCCCCGAGACCGACCCGGCCCGCGTCACCACCCACGAGCTG
>JANONH010000432.1:0-2456 GCA_031420735.1 Methylibium sp. | reverse complement strand
CATGTTCGCCGGCGAGGGCGACGCCTTTCGCACCAACCGGCGCTTCAAGATGCTCAGCGAGGGCCTGCCGGCCAAGCGGCTCTCGACCGCCTTCGACTCCGTCACGCTCTACGGCCACGACCCGGCCGAGCGCCCCGACATTTACGGCAAGGTGGGCAATTCGGGCGTCTCCATCGCCACGCTCGACGACCTGAAGGTGCTGTATTCGGGCTTCGACCTCACGAGCCCGAGCACCTCGGTGAGCATGACCATCAACGGGCCCGCGCCGACGATCCTGGCGATGTTCATGAACACCGCCATCGACCAGAACCTCGACAAGTTTCGCGCCGACAACGGCCGCGACCCAACCGACACCGAGTCCCAAAAAATTCGCGCCTGGGTGCTTGCCAACGTGCGCGGCACGGTGCAAGCCGACATTTTGAAGGAAGACCAGGGCCAGAACACCTGCATCTTCTCCACCGAGTTCTCGCTCAAGGTCATGGGCGACATCGCCGAGTACTTCGTGCACCACGACGTGCGGAACTTTTATTCGGTGAGCATCAGCGGCTACCACATCGCCGAAGCCGGCGCCAACCCGATCTCGCAGCTTGCCTTCACGCTGGCCAATGGCTTTACCTTCGTCGAGGCCTATCTCGCGCGCGGCATGCACGTCGACGACTTCGCGCCCAACCTGAGCTTCTTTTTCAGCAACGGCATGGACCCGGAATACAACGTGCTCGGTCGCGTGGCGCGCCGCATCTGGGCCGTGGCGATGCGCGAGCGCTTCGGTGCCAACGAGCGCAGCCAGAAACTCAAATACCACGTGCAGACCTCCGGGCGCAGCCTGCATGCGCAGGAGATCGCCTTCAACGACATTCGCACCACGCTGCAGGCGCTGATCGCCGTCTACGACAACTGCAATTCGCTGCACACCAACGCCTACGACGAAGCGATCACCACGCCCACCGAAGAAAGCGTGCGCCGCGCGATGGCCATCCAGATGATCATCAACCGCGAATGGGGTTTGGCCAAGAACGAGAACCCCACCCAAGGCGCTTTCATCATCGACGAGCTGACCGAGTTGGTGGAGGAAGCCGTGCTCGCCGAGTTCGAGCGCATCGGCGAGCGCGGCGGCGTGCTCGGCGCCATGGAAACCGGCTACCAGCGCGGCCGCATCCAGGACGAAAGCATGCACTACGAGATGCAAAAGCACACCGGCGAGCTGCCCATCATCGGCGTGAACACCTTTCTCAACCCGCAGGGCGACGCGCTGCCGCGGGTTTTGGAACTGGCGCGCTCGACGGACGAGGAAAAGCGCTCGCAGCTCGTGCGCCTGGCCGACTTTCACGCGCGCCACGCCGCGGCAGCGCCGGCCATGCTCATGCGCCTGCAGGAGGCGGTAATGGCCGACTGCAACGTCTTCGAGGTCCTGCTTGAAGCGGTGCGCGTGTGTTCGCTCGGTCAGATCACGAGCGCGCTGTTCGAAGTGGGCGGGCAATACCGACGAAGCATGTGATGCGGCCTGGACCTGCCGCTCACCCGAGGCAATTCGGGCGGCTTGTCGCCGACCGACCACTGGCGGGCAACGCCAGGTAACTCTCGTTCTTGAAATCCGCGTCGCGAACCGGCGGGCAAATCAAATGACGCATCGGGGTTTTCCCGGCGCACCGACAAGGCATGGACGCACCCCGTGCAAGCCCTGATGCATGTTCGATTCTGAGTCAAGCTCTTTAACCGCCCCGACGGTGGTCAGGGTCTGTCCTAGGTATCTGGCGAATGAGCCTCGGAATACAAAAGCGTCGGGGATCGCTACGGCAAACCCAGAGATCGACCTATCACTTATCCACACTGGAGACGACGATGAAACTGTCAATGCAATCGGGTTGGCGCCTGATGCGCCCCCTGGGACTGGCACTGCTTGCCGTTCCGGCGGTCGTGTACGCGAACGCCGACGTCGAAAAGAACATGGCCAATTCCAAGAATTGGGCCGCGCAAGCTGGCGACATGTACAACCAGCGCTACAGCCAGTTGAAGCAAATCAACACTGGCAACGTCAAGAACCTGCAAGTCGCGTGGACTTTCTCCACCGGCGTGCTGCGCGGCCACGAGGGCTCGCCCCTGGTGATCGACGGCACCATGTACTTGCACTCGCCGTTCCCCAACAAGGTCTTTGCGGTCGACCTCGACACGCAGAAGATCAAGTGGAAGTACGAGCCCAAGCAAGATGCGGCGGTCATTGCGCAAATGTGCTGCGACACGGTCAACCGCGGTCTGGCGTATGCCGAAGGCAAGGTCATCCTGCAGCAGGCCGACTCCAACCTCGTGGCACTCGACGCCAAGTCCGGCAAAGTGGTGTGGAGCGTTAAGAACGGCGATCCCAAGCTCGGCGCCGTTAACACCAATGCCCCTCACGTCTACAAAGACAAGGTCATCACTGGTATTTCCGGTGGCGAGTGGGGTGTGCGCGGCTTCATCGC
>JANONH010000431.1:0-2650 GCA_031420735.1 Methylibium sp. | reverse complement strand
AGACCCCGCCTGGCGCGGCCACGTCGTCAACACCGCGTCGATGGCCGGGCTCGTGAACATGCCCAACATGGGCGCCTACAACGTCAGCAAGCATGCGGTGGTCTCGCTCAGCGAAACCCTGCTGCAGGACCTGCGCCTGGTGACCTCGCAGATTGGCGCCTCGGTGCTATGCCCCTATTTCGTGCCCACCGGCATTGGGCAGAGCGCGCGCAACCGGCCGCCCGAGGTGGCGGGCTCGCGATCGGGCACGGACACGGGCACGGGCATGAGCACCAGCCAGCGCATTGCTCGAGAAATGATCGCCAAGGCGGTCCAGTCCGGCAAGGTCGCGGCCAGCGATGTGGTGCAGCGCGTGTTCGACGCCGTGCGCGAAGACCGCTTCTATATCTTCAGCCACCCGCATGCGCTCTCGGGCGTGCAGAGTCGACTCGAAGACATCCTGCAGCAGCGCAACCCAAGCGACCCGTTTGCGGCACGCCCCGAGATCGGGCGTACCCTGCGCGAAGCGCTGCGCGGCGACAGTAGCCGCGAATCCGCCGGACCGGAGAGCGGCGCATCCTGAAGCGAAAGCCGACGCTCCGCGAACCGAACCCTTGGAGATCGAAGCGCGCATATTTTCTGCCGACACTCAGTCATGCAGCCGCCCCTCGATTCGCCGCCCGTACAGGCCCCCATGCCCTCCCTGCGCTGGGGGCCGGCCCACGTTCTGGTGTTTTTGCTGGCAGTCGATGCGGTCTTTTTTGGCTTGCATTTGTTCCACCGCTTCGGGATCGACGCTTTCCTGGCGCCGCAATTCAATCTGACCTCCGAGATCGGCTACGCGGAAAGCTTTCAACATCTGAAAGAGTTGGGTATTGCGGCTTCGCTGCTCGTCTTGGCGGTGCGGGTTCGCTCTAACAGCGCCGCGCTCTGGGGCTTGTTCTTCGCCTACCTGATGTTGGACGACAGCATTGAAGTGCATGAAAGCATGGGCTTGTGGCTCTCACAGGAAATGGCGCTCTCGGCTCGGTGGGGGCTGCGCGCCGTCGACTTCGGTGAGCTGGTGTGGAGCGGCTTCGTCGCTGCCGTGTTCGCGCTTCTGCTGTTCGCGGCGTGGCGCCAGGCCGACCCAGCCTCCCGCCGGCTCGTGCGCCACCTGCTTGCTTTGTTCGCGGCGCTGGCGTTCTTCGGCGTTGTCGTCGACATGCTCCACTCGGTGGCGAACGCCCACCAAATCGCCGGATTGGGCGTGGTCGAAGACGGCGGCGAGATGCTCGTCATGAGCATCATCTTCGCCTACGCGATCGGCAGGTTGCGTCAAAGCGGTTCGAGTCGAACACCGGGCTCCTGAGCTGCGAACACAGCGGCTTCCGCCGCGCCCGCCTGAGTTCGGCCTTTCCCGACTGCACGAGAAGCGCTTCGTGATGCAAAGGCTGGCTCCCGCGGTCGGGGGGTCAGCGCGCGGCTGCGGGCCATAAAATTTTGCAAACGGCACGCATCGAATGAAGTCGTGCCTCGGAGTGGGCAACAACAATTCATTGGGGCGACTGCGTCGTCGAAAAATCTGGGGGGATCACACCATGGCATCCATTGCCGCGCAGCGAGCGATCGGCGCACTTGGCGCCTTCTTTCATGCGACCAAGCCCGTGTCCTGGCGCGACGCTTTCATCGGCGCCTTTGCCTGGCCCGCGTTCTGGTGTCTGGCCGCTGTCGACGGCCTGTTCCTCGCAGTGCACGTGTTGCACATGCTCGAAGTGCAGGCGTTTCTCGGCGAGGCCTTCAACATCCAGACCGACGGCGGTCACAGTGAAGTTTTCCAGCATCTCAAAGAACTGCTCATCGCGCTGGCCCTGGCATCGCTGGCGTGGCAAAAGCGTGGCGTCGTCCATGCCTACTGGGCGGTGGTGTTTGCCTACCTGTTGGCCGACGACCGTTTCATGATCCACGAAACCATGGGACCGCTGGTCTCCGCCGCGCTTGGCCTCGAGCGCTACCTGCAGTACCCCCACGACGTCGGGCAGGTCGTCTACAGCGCAGCGGTAGCCGGCGCCATCATTCTGGCCTTCGCCTTGTTGCTGGCGAGAACCGCCGCTTCCCTGCGGCCGTTCTCGCTCGGCCTGTTAGGTCTCGTGCTCGTGCTGGGTTTTTTCGGCGTCGCGGTGGATCTGGTGCACGTGATGGCCACCAATGTGGGCATTCGAGGCCTGGGCATCCTGGAGGAAGGCGGCGAGATGTTCGTCATGAGTGCGATGGTCGCCTACGTACTGCGGCATGCTTTGGCTGTGGGCCGGTCATGACCGAGAGCGCGTAGCGACAGCCACGAGTCGGCGCACGCTCGGGAACCGAGGCATTCGCTGCGTGCTGGCGCCTACGGCGAAGCCGCATGGATCTTCCACGCCACGCGCGTGCTGCTCGTGGCGACTCCATTTCCCGCCGCGAGCGTGACCGCATAGTCGCCGGCCGTCGTCGGCGTACCGCTGATCACGCCGCTGCCGGCGTCGATGCGCAGGCCGGGCGGCAGGCCGGTCGAACTCCAGGCGAGGGTGCCACTCGGGGTGCTGGCCGAGAGCGTGAGCGAAAAGGCGGTTCCGCTCGGGTGGTTCTGCGGGCCGGGATTCGTGAGCCTCGGCGCGGCACTGCCGTCGATGCGCACGGTCTTCGAGATCGAGGG